>NZ_JBHUSF010000304.1:0-11194 GCF_042673295.1 Rhodococcus sp. NPDC057014 | reverse complement strand
CAGACCGGTGGGCAGGGTGGCGCGGAGCCGTTCGAAATCAGTCATCGGAGTCCTCGTGGTGGGGATGGTGGTGATCGCACGCCTCCGGGATGGGGACGACGTCGAGGGCGGGATTGCGGTCGAAGAATCCGACCGGTTTCAGCCAGAACGACACGCTGCCGGCGGCCTTCGGGCATGCGGGTGCGGTGACCGCGTCCCGCACGCCCGAAGAAACAGTGCGAAAGGGGTTGGCTGCAACCGGCTGGTCCGGTCAACAATTCGACGTTGGCCGAAAACATGGGTACGTGTCGGCCAGTTCTCTGACGGCTTCGGCGTCGAGGTCGACCTCGACGATGGAGTGTCGAAGCTTCTGTATGAAGCGGGGGCGCGTCATACCGAAGCTGATGAAGATGTCCTCATCCGTCGCGCCGCCGTAGGGGATCCAGGCCTGAGCGAACTGGATGAATCGAGCAGCTTCTCCCCGAGACTTGTACTCCGCTTGGATTTGTTGCCTGGTATGCCTGTTCCGACGTAATTTCTGGTACTCGCGCCTGTCGGCTTCGGCGCTCGTATGGTCTGCGCCGGTTCTTGTTGTTTTCACTGGATAACTTTCTGACGTGCACATTTACCCTGGTGGACTGTTTTCCGGTGTCGCGCTGCTGGGACAGCATCGATCTGGGTGTACGCCTTCACCCCAGAGCACGGACGCGGTGGGATGGGTGAGGTCTGCTGCATCCCGATATGAGCCTCGACGACGCCTGGTCGACCCCACGTACCTGAGAGGGAGGTCAGTCAGTCGAAGCCCTGGTGTCGACCAGTGGTTCTGATCCTTGGGCCGATGTTGTCGTCGCTCTCCGTGGCAAGAGCAAGCAGCTCAGTGCAACCAGGGCTGTGACCGAGATGCCCATCACGAACACGATCGTGAAGGAAGCCCAGGTCGGTGCAGCTGTACTGGTCCCGGTTGTGAGGATGCTTCCCGAGAGTTGAACTCCGAGTGTGCCGCCGACTGCCTTGACGACGAATGCGAGACCGCTGAATGCCCCGATCCGGCTAACCGGAGATGTCAGCGCCACCGTGTTCATTGCTTGCGTCAATGTGATTCCACCTGACGCGCCAATGAGGATGGTCGCCCCCATAACCATGAGGAAATGCCCGCTCGCGGTGAGGAGGAGGATGAATGATACCCCCGCAAGAATGACGCCGGTGAGCATGGTGGTTCGTCCACCGACTCGAAGATCGAGCCAACCTGTCAGCGGTGCTACCACCGCCCCTGCCAATCCCAGGGGGAGCAGGAGAAGGCTCGTCGTGAACTCGGACGCGCCGAGGCCGAACCCGGTGTCGGTTGGTTGTTGCACCAACATGGGGACCGCTAAAAACAATGCGTTGGTAGCAAAACCGCACAGTAGGTATACGAGGCAGCTCACGGCGAGTGGTCGCGTCGCGAGCAGGCGAACGTCGATGAGCGGCTCCGATGAACGGAGCTCGAGGGCGACGAACGCGGCCAGCAGCACAATGCAGATGAGCAGTGCAGCTCCGAATTTGACCGACAGCCAACCCCACTCGGGTGCTTTGGTGATGCCGATGAGGATGACCGCCATGCCACTGCCAAGGAGCGTGGCACCGGTGTAGTCGACGCGGCCGTGGTTGGCGGGCGGACATGATGGGACCAGGCGCCACGCGGCGACGAAGATGATGGTGATGATCGCGAAGGGAACGGAAAACAGCCAACGCCAGGGGAGAATGCTCACAAGCAACCCTGAGCCGACGAGCGCAAACGCCGTACCGGCGTAGATGAACGCAATGACCGAACCGTTGCCGGATTTGATCCGAGCTTCGGTCTGAGTGTCGCGAATGATCCCGAAGGCAAGGGGCACCACGGCTAGACCGACTCCCTGTAACAGCTGTCCGCACGTGAGCATCAGGATTGAGTTCGAGAGACCCGAGACTGCGGTTCCGGCTGCGACGATCGCGAGTACGGCAAGAAGGATCGTCTTCTTGTCGCGAATGTCAGATAGGCGGCCGATCAGCGGGGTGGCCACAGCGCCGGTGAGCAGCACACCGGTAATCACCCACGCGATCTGTGCTTCCGTTGCTCCGAGGGACTCCTGGATCAGCGGCAGGGCAGGGGAGAGGACCGATTCGAGACCCTTATAGGCAAATACTGAGGCCACAACAACCGCAAGCGTCAGCGTTGGATTGACGCTGCGCTCGTGCGACCTGTCGGATAACGTCACTTCTGTTCCTCCGGAGAGATGATGGTGATTGCCGTCGATTGCACCCGACTGATTCACTGATCATCTTGTTTCTGTGGTGTGACGCGACTCCTCAGTGGACTAATGCCGACAGGGGTTGGTCGAGGACCAGAGCCGATCGGGCGAACCAGCCCGTCGATTTGACGGATGCGCGAAACTCAGTGATCCGCGACACACAGAGACAGTATTCCTGGTTGGAGCATTGACAAATGTCCGCCGAAGACACAGTCCACGTCAGTTTGTGTCTTCAGGGGATGGTGCCAGCCCTTAGTGCTTTGCCGGAAGGGCCTGGGGTGCGTTCAGAGTGATTGCATGCCGCAATTGCGCCCAGCGTCGATGACAGAAATGCTCTGCTGGTAGGTCAGGTCCTGCGCCAGCGGGCCGACGCAATCATGTGGGTGCGTGTTCAGCGATATCCTGGTGAGCCAGGAGGTGTTGACCTGCACCTCGTCGATCCCTCACCAGGGCGAAGAGTGCATCGTAGATGACGAGCGACGACGATCCCTTCGCAACACAGCGCGCACAGAACACTGTGTTGGTGACGGACCTGGAATCGGCGGGATTCTCCAATGCTGAGGAGATCGGGCGCGGGGGTTTCGGCGTCGTGTATCGCTGCACGCAGACCGCTTTAGACCGCACCGTGGCGGTGAAGGTCCTCACCGCAGACTTCAACGACGAGGCGAATCGGGAGCGATTCCTGCGCGAACAGCGGGCGATGGGAAGGCTGACAGGGCACCCGAACATCGCGAACGTCCTGCAAATCGGTACGACGGAACGAGGCCAGCTCTTCCTTGCGATGCCCTACTACGCCCGCGGCTGCCTCGATACCCAGATCCGTCGGCACGGACCGCTGCCACTGGAGGAGGCCCTTCGCTTAGGAGTGAAGATAGCGGGCGCCCTGGAAACCGCACACCGGCTCGGCATCCTCCACCGCGATATCAAACCCGCAAACATCTTGCTCTCCGACTACGACGAACCAGCATTGACCGACTTCGGTATCGCTCGGATTCACGGGGGTTTCGAGACCGCTACCGGTACCGTCACCGGCTCACCGGCATTCACCGCGCCCGAGGTTCTGGCCGGGAAATCGCCGAGCCCAGCCTCGGACGTCTATGGACTCGGCGCCACCCTCTTCTGCGCACTAACTGGGCATGCTGCATTCGAGCGTCGCAGCGGTGAACAACTTCTAGCGCAATTCGTTCGCATCACCACCGAGCCCGTTCCCGACCTCCGGGAACACAACATTGCCGATGACGTGAGCACGGTGGTGGAACGGGCGATGGCCGCGTCCGCACCGGACCGGCACTCCGCGGCCACGCTCGGTGAGGCGCTGCAACGTGTGCAACTCGACCACGGATTGGCGGTCGACGATATGGCGCTGCAAATCGGCTTCGGAGGGGAGCGACGGCGCGAATCCGTGCCCAACTCCGCGGTTGCTCGTCCCGATGGAAGCAATTCCACTCCCGGCCGTGCACTGTCGGGCAAGTCGACCGGGAACTTGCCGGTTGAGCTGACTAGCTTCGTCGGTCGCAGGAATGAACTGTCCGAAGTGAGGCGGTCGCTTGAGACCTCGCACTTGGTGACCCTGACCGGCTTCGGAGGCGTCGGCAAGACACGCCTCGCCCTCAAGGCGGCGGACAGTCTGCGACGCGGCTTCAACGACGGTGTATGGCTGGTCGAGTTCGCCGAGCTGTCCGACGGGTCGTTGTTGGTAGAGCTCGTGGCTGCAGCTCTGGGACTGCGGGATCAGCGAGTGCGGAACCTGCGCGAGAGCCTGCTGGACTTCCTGGCGCCCCGTGAGCTCCTCCTGGTGCTCGACAACTGCGAGCAGGTAATAGACGCGGCGGCCGAGCTATCCACGACCCTTCTTCGCGGTTGTCCGCAGTTGCGTATCCTCGCCACTAGTCGCGAACCTCTCGGCATCGCAGGAGAAGCTGTTCGACGCGTTCCGCCACTGACAGTTCCCGAGCCGGACCGATCGCCGTCACGTCGAGGAACACCTAACTCCGATGCCGTCACCTTGTTCGCCGAACGCGCTGCCGCCGCGCTCCCAACGTTCGCATTGACCGACGATAACGCGGGCACGGTGGCCCAGATCTGCCATCGACTGGACGGGTTGCCGTTGCCCATTGAACTCGCGGCAGCCCGGGTGCGAGCCATGTCGCCCGGGCAGATCCTCCAGCGACTGACCGACCGCTACACGCTGCTGTCCCGCAGCAGCCGAAACACTCCGACCCGCCAACAAACGATGCGACTATGCGTCGACTGGAGTCACGAACTGTGCAACCCCACAGAGCGGCTGCTCTGGGCGCGGCTCTCGGTGTTCGCCGGCAGCATCGAACTGGACGCGGCCGAGCAGATTTGCGGCAGCGACATGGACGCGCAGGAGGTACTCGACGCGCTGACCTCCCTGGTCGACAAGTCGATCCTCATTCGGGAAGAGTTCGGCAGCACAGTGCGCTTCCGGCTACTCGACATCCTGCGCGACTACGGCAGGGAGAACGCGCAAGCAAACGAGGAGTACACAGAACTGCGCTGCCGCCACCGGGACTGGTACCAACAGTTGGCGCTCGAGGCAGAGTCGGATTGGATCAGCTCTCGACAACTCGACTGGATCGCCCGCCTGGATCGAGAACAGACCAACCTCCGCGAGGCGATGGAATTCTGCCTCAGCGACGACCCTAATGTCGGACTGACCATCGCCGGCGCCCTCCAACCGTTCTGGCATGCCCGCGGATTGTTCAGCGAGGGTCGGCGCTGGCTCGACCGACTCCTAGCCCAGCCGTGGGAAACCCCGACCGTCGAACGGGTCAAGGCCTTGCACGCAGACAGTATCCTGGCCGAACTGCAGGGCGACCTGACCGCGGCCGCTGCCTCGGTCACCGAGGGACGCAAGGTCGCCCAGCAGGTAACCGACTCGACGGCAGATGCATTCGTCGCTCGAGCCGAGGGAACACTCGCCCTATACCGCGGTGATTTTGACCAAGCCCGGTCACTGCTGGAAACCGCGCTCGAGAAGTCCAGTGCCCCCAACTCTTCGCGCATTGAGGTACTTCACATGCTTGGGCGGGCGTGTGACCAAGCTGGTGACGGGAAACGAGCGATCGAGTACTACTCCGAGGCGCTCGCGATCACCGAGGCCTGCGGCGAGGTCGTACACCGGGCATCGACGCTCCGGGCCTTGGGTATAGCCGCATGGAGACGATCGGACCGCGCCCGCGCGGTTCAACTACTCGAACAGGCACTGCAGTTGTCACGCCAAGTGGGCGATCGCCGTACCACCGCCACGTGTCTCGAAGTGCTCGCCTGGGTTGCAGCCGAAAACAAAGACTGCCGGCGTGCAGCGGTTCTGATGGCCGCCTCAGAGGAATTGGTGCGGTCAATAGGGACCTTCACACTGTGGTTCCCGAACCTGCTCAACTACCACGACGAATGCGAGCGCGGATCGATCCAGGCGCTCGGCGAGCGAACATTTGCAGCTTCCCGCAAAGAAGGCCAAGGCCTCGGATTCGATGCAGCCATCGCCTATGCCCTCGGCGAGAAACCACCCACACCACCGCCTGCCGCGGGGGAGACCGCGAAGTTGACCGAGCGAGAACGTCAAATAGCGGAGGCCGTCGCGGAGGGACTGACCAACAGAGCTATCGCCACCCGCCTGGTGATTTCCCCCCGCACCGTCCAAGGTCACGTCGAGCACATTCTGTCCAAGCTCGGGTTCAACACTCGCGCGCAGATCGCGGCCTGGGTCGTCGAGCAGGCTTCTGCATAGCGCACCGAACCGGAACCGGCAGCCGACACAGCGTTCATCCGGAAGTTCGGCTAGGTACTCGCCTCGAACGGGTTCCGTTTGAGCCGAAAGAGTTTCATCGCGAGACGGAGTTCACTTGTTCGCTCCACAGTTCTCCAGTCGTCACCCAAGAGGCCCTTGAGCCGTTGCATTCGCTGTTTCACCGTGTTGACGTGAACATGCAGCGCCTCCGCTGCCGCCGTCGGACTTCCATCCGTTGCAAGGATGGCTTCGAGCGTGCTCAGCAATTCGGTGTGGTGCGCCGCGTCATACCGGACCACCGGGTCGAGCATCGCCCGCACGTACCGGTCCACATTCGGTCTGTTACTCAGAACCAGTCCGATGAATCCGAGATCTTCCAAGGTGCCGGACATGGGGCCGCCATATATCCGCTCCATCGCATCACTGCAGGTCACCGCCTCATCAAACAACTCACGCACACCGGAAACCTCGCGTGTCGGCCCCGCCCCGGCCACCGATGGCGTCACCCGTCCGGCGCGTGCAATTGCGGAGGACAGCTCCTCGGAGTTCGACCGCGGATCATTTCCGGGAATCAGGGCAACTACCGAGGATTTGGTTCCGCGCCGCAGGATATGACATTGTCCGGCCAGACCCCCTCGTGTCTTCGCTACCTCATCTGCGAGGTACGCCAGCCGACGGTGCTGCAACGGGGCCCGCACGACATGAATGGTGTACGGCTGACGTAGTTCCATCCGCAACTGCGCAGCGCGGTGGATCATCCGGCCGGCAGCTTCCTCACCCGACAGAAGATCGTCGATGAAGTCATCGCGACGGAAACCCGCAGCTCCAGACTCAGCCTCGACGAGAAGCAGAAGCAAGGCCGCGACGACTGCTGCCCGCTCGAGGATCTGGATGTCCGCCCCCGCAGGGGTCACGTCAGCTCGGTAGTACAAAATGCCGAGAAGTCTGGCCGCCGCCAGGACCGGGATCGCCACCAGACTCTTCGCCGTCTGAGTGGTCCGTGCGAGAGCGGCAAGACGGATCAACTCGGGAGGCTGCGCTGTGCCGCTGAAGTCGCCGGCATCAGCGAGCAGCCGGCCGTCCGGATCGAACACAGCCAACTGGCCGCCAACGATCTTCACCACTTCCTGAACGAGGTTGTCGATATTTCCGCCGGCCAAAGCGACCTGGGAAAGTGTGAAGTGCGCCGTGGCCGCTCGCTCGGACTCGGCGTTGCTCCTGGCCAGCTCCTGATTTGCGGTCTCGAGTGACTGCACTGCGCTCTTGGTTTCCTCGGAAAGTCTCGAGCGTTCGATCGAGATCGCCGCATGGCCGGCCAGCGAATGCAAGAGATCCAGATCCGCCGGGGTGTAGGCGCGTTCATCACGGTTGGCTGCGATCAACGCACCCAGCCGTTTCACCCCGTTCACCAGAGGCACGCCGACGGTCGCGACGATCTTCTCTCGTTCCATGACCCGGTCGATTTCCGGAAAATGCACAAAATTCTGGTCGTCGAAGTACCGCGAAACGATCAACGGCATTCCGGTATCTATTATCCGTCCAGTCATGGCCATGCCCGCTGGTACACGCAGATCGAGGAGCTCGGAAGTCATACCACCCGACGTCGCACCCAGATGTGCGTATGCACCCTCGCGCTCCGCCAACCAGAGGTAGACGACGTCAGCGCGAAGCAGCCGGCGCGCCCGATCGGCAATCCCTTCGAGAAGCCTGTCCGGATCTTCTTCGGAGGTGATATCGGCAACGGTGTCCAACAGGGCGCGATACCGATCATCTCGCGCCTCATGCTGGCCGGTAACTTCCGCGAGCAGATCAAGCAGCGCCGCATGAAACCCGGGCTCCTCAGTGCTGATCGGGCGGTCCGAATTGGCACTCAAGATCTCGACCACCGTGCGCTCGATCTCCGCGAGATCCGAACCCGTACGGGAGACCGCGCGGACGAGCTGAGAGGTCACTCGCAGGATGTTGGTCGCCGTGCCAGCGACGTGTCCTCCTGAGGATGACTGCAATTGGTGTTTCATGATCGCCTCACCTGGTCCTGCGCGTCCATCTCGCAGCAGATGCTTCACACCATACGGGGCATGTCTACCCAGGACCAGAATCAGGCCAAGAAGTGTCTTTATCGGACATATCGGCACGTTCATGACGAACGTAGGCTTCGGCGGAGGCCCGCGTGTCGCACAAAGAAGTGCAGGGCCGACCGAAACACGGTTCTGGGGCTGGGTAAGCACCGAGAACGATCCGAGCTTTGTACCACCAATCTGTGAGGTGCACGTTGGACGCCGTTGGCTGCGCAACATTCGCACGACGCTGGGACGAGACCGTTGTCGCTCACTCGAGCGAGATGTTCTTGGTCTTCGAAGCTTCGACGGGCGAAGTCTCGCAATGGACCTATCACGAATTTGATCGAATCGTCGTCTCGACTGCTGCCGCGCTCGAAGGCGCAGGGGTCGCGCCCGGGTCGGCGGTACACGTTGTCCTGAAAAATTGTCCAGCTTTCGTGGCGGTGTGGCTCGCCGCGGCCCGCATCGGCGCCATCGCCATCTTCGCCGACCCCGCATCCTCGGCGAGGGACATCGCGATGCACATCCGCAGGACGACACCGGCCGTGGCGCTGTGCGGTTCGCGCAATGCCGACATCTATCTACAGGGCGTCAAGCGCGCCTCCGACGAGGGTGTGAGCTCCGCACTGGACATAGATGTGATAGTCCTGGAGGAAGATTCGACTGACGTAGGCCGCGACAGCAAACTGTGCGCACACACCCCGCGCACAACTGCTGGTGACGAACCCAGCCCGCACGATCGACTGGCGGTGATGTTCACTTCCGGCACCACCTCCGAACCGAAAGCTGTTGTCCTCACACAGTGCAACTATGCGCATGTCGCACGGGCGATGGCAGAGGCAGCCAACCTTGGTCCAGCGGACCGCTGGTTGGTGACACTGCCGCTCTTCCACGCGAACGCCCAGTACTACTGCTTCGCCGCGGCGATCCACGTCGGCGCAAGCGTGGCTCTGACCAGTACTTTCTCGGCGTCTCAGTGGGGTAAGCAGGCCGCTCGGCTCGAAGCGACCCACGCCAGCCTGTTTGCAGCGCCGATCCGGATGATTCTCGCGCGGCGCCTCGAGGACACACCGCAACTGCGTCTCAAACATGTGTGGTTCGCCCAGAGCCTGGCACCGGGGCACTTCGACGAGTTCGCGTCGATGGTGGGATGTGCACCGCGCCAGCTGTACGGAATGACCGAAACCATTGCCATGGTCACCGCCGAACATCCCGAGGGCGCGAGCCCGAACTTCATCGGCAATCCCAGCTTGATGGGACGGACCACCGCCATCGTCGATCCCGACAACCTCGAACCCGTCGAAGCGCAGACACCCGGTCTCCTACTGGTAGCGGGCACACCGGGTTGTGATCTGTTCCAGGAATATCTTTCGGACCCGAAGGCGACGTCGACAGCACTTGTCGAATACGGCGAAGGAACCTGGCTACGAACCGGTGACCTCGTCGTTTCCGACCCGGATGGGCGGCTGCGATTCGTCGGCCGGATCGACGACGTCATCAAGGTCTCCGGCGAGAACGTCAGCCTCACCGAGGTCGAGGCCGCGTTAGCGCAGGCCCCGGGGGTATTGGAAGTCGCCGTCGTTCCGCGGCCCGACCCCATTCGGGATGCCGTTCCGGTCGCCTACGTGGTACCGCGTCGCGCGGAGACACCGCTCGACATCGAAGAACTCAATGCCTGGGCCGCGGAGAACCTTCCGCCCCAGGCGTGCCCACGCGACTGGCACCAGGTAGACGAATTGCCGCGAACGAGCGTGGGCAAGATCAGACGGTCGCAACTGACGGCCCAAGACGCCTAACACTCACGCCCTTTACCGCGGTGCATCTGCCCGGGGAGTGCGTGCCAGGCCTGGACAGAAAGCGGAACGACAGACGACGGGCGCTGGCGCGTTACCGGACGCTCCGGCGCTCGTCGCGACAGCCCAGAGAAGCGCTCCCATTGCGCGCTTCCGGCATGCCCCGAAACTAGTTCCAGTCCACGACCTGGTCCAAAATTTCGGGGCAGTTCTTCTCCAATGCGTCAAGATAACTTCGAATATGATCCCGCATCAAACGTTCAGACTTCTCCGAATCGCCACTCCGGATGGCATCGGCAATTTGATCATGCGAAACCGGCAATTCGTTGCGGGGAACCTTTTCGTCGGCGGATTCATCAACATATATACTGCGGAGACCATCCGCGAATAAAAGCAAAATCGGATCTCCGGTGAAACGAGCTACCGAAAAGTGGAAACTGCCGGACTCCGCATTCTCCCCGCTCCCCTCCGCCTCATCGGGGTCCCAAGCTACGCCCGACTTCACGCGTTCACTCGCGAGCCGAGCCATGAGCGGTTCCACCTGGAGACGTGTGTTCAGCACATTCCGAAGCGTCAGACCGAGCAGATGAAAATACAACGACGAAGCGCTGGCAAATTGAGAGCTTGCGACCTGATTGACCCGTGTCCCACCGCCCGGGCCAGGGCGAATGGAGATGACTCCGTACATTTCCAGGATACGAAGGGCTTCGCGAAGCGACGGCCGGCTGACCTCGTAGCGTTCGAGTAACTCCGCTTCCGAGGGCAGGTGAGTGAGGCCCTCGGTCCCAATGTCCTGCACGATCCGACCAGCCACCAGTCGCGCAGTTTTCCGGCCGACAACTTTCATAGCGCTCATGGTAGCCCTCACCATAGGGATCACCGCTGCGTCAAGCGATGTAGACGGATGGATTTCAGTTTTGGAATTTGAAGCGAGGTCGTCCCTGCGGCTACCGGCACATACCTCGGGGCGGGCCGCTCGCTTGTCCGCCAGGCGCGCCGCTGGCGTACCAGATGGTAACTGAAACACACCGCGGTAGGGCGACCCAGGGGCGTGTTCGTGGACTTTCGAAAAGGATGGCTTCGCCGCGTCGCCTGCACTCTCTCGCAGCCGCTGAGGTGGTGTCCGTGAGGGGTGAGGTTGTGCCGAAGACGGCGAGTCTCAATGCCGGCGATCGGGGGCGGACCGCGTCCGACGGTGCAGTTCGGTGGGGGTTGCTCTCCCTGGTGTCTGGCATCCGCGTTCCTATGCATGGGTGCTGAGCAGGTGTTTCACCCGGTGGGTGGGCGTGCGCCGGAAAGTGATGGTTGACACAGACCCTAGTTGATGTAGATCATCTACAG
>NZ_JBHUSF010000303.1:0-11239 GCF_042673295.1 Rhodococcus sp. NPDC057014 | reverse complement strand
ATCTCGGACCGCGCCCCGCACAGGCCCCCACCCACCACGCATTCGAGGAACAACTCATGCCACTCGTCCACATCCATGTCATCGAGAACAAACGCACTCCCGAGCAGCTACGCCGCCTTGCGGACGTGGTGCAGGATGTGATGCTCGAACACTTCGCCGCACCCGATCGAGACCGCTACCAACTCGTCACCGAACACAAGCCGGGCCAGATCATCGCCGAGGACACCGGGCTGGGGTTCGAGCGGACCGACGACATCGTCGTCGTGCAGATCGCTCAACAGGGCAGAAGCGTGGACCAGAAGACGGCGATGTACCGGGCACTGGCTGACCGACTTCACATCGAGACCGGTGTGGCACCAACCGATGTGATCGTCTCGGTCGTCGAGAACACGCGCGATGACTGGTCTTTCGGCAATGGAATCGCCCAATTCGTAGAAGGCCACCTCTGACCGACACAGTCGCTCGAGCGGTGCGGCGGGAGTCGACGCAAGAACCCCGGATCAGCGGACTGATCGCTACCTTGACGCGGTAGGCCCGAAGAAGGCCGCGAACGTCCGGATCAGCTGGGCCGAGGCGCGATTGATGCCGTCATGGCCCCCGCGGACCGCTGCCGCACGGCCGTGGGGCAGTGCAGCAGCAAGGGCATCGTTGAGTTGCTCGTAATAGGGCGGTCCGTCCGCACCCCTCAGCAACAGAACGTCCGCAGTCACCCCCGCCCAGCGGCTCGGCGGACCGTCGGCGCGTGCGATTGCCTGCGACTCGTCCAACGTCATGGGCAACAACGCACCCATGGTGCGCCCGACGGAAGTGCGCAACAACAGTCGGCTCATAGCGATCTGCACGCCCAGTGGCAGGGTGCTCGCCCGCGACTGGGTGTTGATGCCGGCCCCGGTGATCGCCATCGCGCGTGCGACGTCGCCGTCCCGGGCCGCTGCCCTGGCGCTGTCCAGCCATTGTGCGGGGAAAAGTCCGTTCACGGACACTGCTGCGTCGTAGAGCGCGAGACGCGCGATGGGCAGTTGCAGGGCCGCGGTCAGGGCGATGAACCCACCGCTGCTGTGGCCGATGACGTCCGTTGCGCCGGTGTGTTCGAGCACCGTCCGCAGGTCGTCGACGTCCTGCTGAACGTCGTAGGGCTCCGAACGGGGCGGCGCATCCGCGCGTCCGCGTCGGTTGTACAGATGCACGGTGAACCTGTCCGACAGTTTGCGCGCCAGTCGGCGATAGGAATCGATCGTCACCCCGCCGCCGTGAACGACCACCAGAGCGGGACCGTCACCAACCGCGTGCAGGACGACGTCGCCCGCTCGTTCAACCCGCTCGTGCATCGCATGCCTCCCTGAGTGCATGCACAACAATAGCAAACAGTGTTCGCAGTTTAGGATTGTGAGGTGAGCGACGACCCACATCGACCCCACGAACAGAAACCCCCTGCTGGGGAGACACCGCCACGCCGACGAGGCCCGGTCCCCGCGCACAGCCGCGACGACATCGCCGCCGCCGCAATAACACTCACGGATCACGAAGGCTTGGCCGGTCTGTCCATGCGGGCCGTGGCCGCGGCGCTGGGCACCGGTGCAGCGTCGCTGTACCGGTACGTGGCATCGCGTGACGAACTTCTCGCGCTGATGACCGATCACGTCATGCGCGAACTCCGCCCGTACCCCACCGGCCATGATCAGTGGTTGGACGCCATGCTCGAGATGTCACGTCGACAGTTGCATCTGTATCGGCGTCACTCCTGGCTCGTCGACGTCACGCAGCACTCGCCCGCCTTCGGTCCCGAAGCCCTGGCCTGGCTGGACCACTGCCTGCAGGTACTCGAACCAGTCACGGCCTCCGGTCGGGCGAAATTTGAAGCGATCGCGATGGCAACGGGGGTCACGACGTTGTTCGCTCGCACCGAGCTCGCCTCACAGCCCGCACTTCCCCCGATCGACAGCCATACGTATCCGCACCTGGCCAGGGCGATCTCCGCTGACGCAACTCCTGCGCCCACCGATCGGGACCTCTTCGAGGATGCCTTGCGCAGCCTGCTGGTCGGTCTGCTGTCCTGAGAGCGGAGTCGTTCGCAGGACCCTTCACGGGATGGTGAGCGGCACTGCCAGTGGATCGCCCGGTGCCGGCGCGCGGCGGTTGGCCGCGGCGAGGTCCCACGCGGTGTGCCGCGGCGTCACACCGTCCAGCATCCATTGGCCGAGCAGCAACGCGACCTTGGCCAGCATCTCGGTACGCAGCCGATGGAACGAGTCCTCCGGGTCTGCGCCGACGTGACCGAGCAGCACCCACCAGGCCCAGGCGACTGCTCCGGCATTGGCAACGAAGTCCGGGACCACCGGAATGCCCCGGCCGGTGAGCACCGCCTCGGCCTGCGGGGTTGTCGCGGCATTCGCAGCTTCGATCACGACTTTCGCGGCGACGTGGTCGACGTTGTCCGCCGTGATCGCATAGGAGATCGCGGCCGGGACGAGGATGTCTGCTGCAGTGGCGATCACGGCCGCTCTCGGCAACCGCTGAACATGCGAGGGGACGCGAGTACGGTCGATCTCGCCGTAGCCGTTCCGCTGGTCGAGCAGCGCGGGAACGTCCAGGCCGTCGGGGCAGTACAGCGTGCCGACGGCGTCGGCGACAGCAACCACGCGCATACCGGCCTCGTGCAGATACCAGGCCGCGCCGCCCCCCATGGTGCCGATGCCCTGAATTGCCACCGTGGTGTCGGCCGGAGCCCATCCACTGGCATTCACGGTACCGATGCAGGCCTGCGCGACTCCGTAACCGCCGATCACATCGCCGAGCAGAAATCCGCCGGACACCGGGGCGTTCAACGCGGCCCGCACCCGGCGCAGAGTCCTCTGCGGATCTTCCGCACGGCTGATCGCCGCATGGTAGGACTGCTGAAGACCCAGCCGCGCGAAGACGTCGTCGATCAGATGCTGCGGCACCCCCAGATCCTCTGCGGTCACCCAGTGGGCGTCCAGCCACGGGCGCATCGCCTGACAGAACCGCTCCAGCACACCGACGGCGCGGGGGTCCTTCGGGTCGAAGTCGATGCCGCCCTTCGCGCCGCCGACGGGCAGGTCGAATACCGCGGTTTTGGCAGCCATACCGCGGGCCAGGTCCTCCACCTCCGAGATCGTGCAGCCTGCCCGCATACGGGTGCCCCCGGTGGCCAGGCCGGACACCAACGTGTGCACGACGAGGTAGCCTCGCGCTCCGGTGACCGGATCGGACCAGGTCATACGCAGCAGGGGATCACCGCTGCGCGCGGTCGCCGCGTCGACCCGACGCTGCGGCGCCGTGTTCTCACTGTGGTCGTACTCACGGTGCTCGGGGGTGCGCCCGAACCCGGATTCCGTCGTCGTCGTCACCTCGAGTTACCCCAATCGTCCTCGGAAGATCATCGCCGTTTCGGCCATTCGGCCGATGACGTCAGAGTGCGCGCCCCGGTGACCAGGCGTCCAGTTAAGAATTTTGAATGATTGCGTTCACGCTTTCTACACAGCGCGACGCGTGGTCCGATTGGACGGTTCGGACCGGATGCATAGGGTGGGGGGATGGAGCTGTCTCTGCGCCGGTTGCGGATGCTTCGGGAGTTGCATCGCCGAGGCACCGTGACAGCCGCCGCGCAGTCCTTGCACTACACCACGTCCGCGGTATCGCAACAGCTCACCCAGCTCGAACGCGACGTCGGCGCAAAGCTATTCGAGCGGCGCGGCCGGCGGGTACAGCTCACCGAGATCGGTCTGCTCCTCGCCGAGCACGCTGAGGAGATCATGCGATCGGTGGACCGTGCGACGTCCGCCCTCGAGCAGACGCAGGAGGGCGTCACCGCCCGTTTGACCGTTGGTGTGTGGGCGTCCGTCGCGTCGGGCCTGCTACCGAGTGCGCTGTCGTTGCTCGCCGCCGAACATCCCGGCATCGAGGTGCGGACGAAGGAACTCGCGCCGGAGGACACGGCAGTGGCCGTGCGGGACGGCTCGCTGGACTTCTCGTTCGTGATCAACTATTCCGACTACCCGATGCCGTGGGACCCGGAGTTGACCCGAGTGGTGATCGCGGTCGAGCGACTGCACGCAGCGCTGCCACCGGGCACGGTGTCCGCCAGAACCATGGCGTTGGCGGATCTCGCCGAGCATCCCTGGATCCTCGCGGGACCCACGTCGCATTTCGGCCGCGCGGTGCGCTCGGCCTGTCAGCGTTGCGGATTCGAACCCAAGATCAACCATGAGGTCGGCGAGCAGGCGACGGCACTCGCGATGGTGTCCGCGGGCCTGGGGGTCACCCTCGTCTCCGATCTCGGACTGACGCTGCGCCCGCCGGGCATGGACGTCGTCGCGCTCACCGAACCGGTCATGCGGACGATCTCCATCGCCCATCGGGGGACGGAAGCGCACCGCCAGCCGCTGCAACTGGTGATCGACGCCGTGCGGGCCGCGGCGGCCGCACAGGGGCTCGCCGCGCGGTCGCCGTACCCATAGCCGACGACGACGCCTGCCTGTCGGGTCAGGGTTGCGCAGCGTTGAACGCGGCCGTGTACTCCGCGAGGAGCGCCTCGAGTCGGCTGACCATGAAGCTGTAGTACTCGTGCATCGCGTGGAAGCGGGCGCGCTGTTCGGGCGGGAGGTCCTGTCCCCGGGTTCGCGCACTCTCCGCCAGCGCCAGCAGTTCGGTGGTCTGCTCGAGCTGGTGCTGCAAGCACCCGATCCAGGCGTCGTCGCGCCAACGGTAGACGAACTGGCGACTTCCCGGCTCCTTGAATCGTTCGACGGTGCCGGTGGTCATGAGCAACCGGGTCGTCTCCGACACCGATCCCTTGCTCGCATCGAGTGCATCCTGCAATTGCGCCATGGTCATCGGCGCTTCGCTGAGGATCAGCACTCCCGCGGCTCGACCCGCCATGGGAGGCCAGCCCATCGCACCGCCGATATGCACACCGAAGTCCTCGATGAGGGAAGCCCTCTTGTCGCTGTCGGACACCGCCACCTCCATTCGATCAATTTAGAATGAACATTCACTCTTGACTGAACTCTCCTTCTACGGAATCCTACTCGGCAGGACCCGGGCGCTTCCGGAGACCTCATTCGCGCAACTCGTTACGGAGGTTTGCTGTGACCGAAACAGGCTGGGACGTCATCGTGGTGGGTGCAGGTTCGGCGGGGGCCGCGCTCGCGGTCCGATCCGCCGAGAAAGGCAAGCGGGTTCTGCTCCTGGAGGCCGGACCGGACTACCGCTCGGCGAACATGCACGAGGCGTGGCGGTCACCCAACCCGATCAGGGCACTGCTCGACCCGACGGCAACCGCAGATCTGGTCTGGCCGGGGCTCGACGCGGCGCGGACCGAGAAGCAGGCGCCTGCACCCTACTGGCGAGGTAGAGGGGTCGGCGGCAGCTCGTCGATCAACGGACAGATCGCGATTCGACCCCCGATGGAGGACTTCGACGATTGGGTCGGCTGGGGTTGCGCGGGCTGGGGCCCCGAGGACGTTCTCCCGTACTTCGTCAAACTCGAGGACGACGAGAACTACGGCGACGAGGCCTATCACGGCCGGGGCGGTCCGACACCTATTTTTCGTACGCCACAAGAGAACTGGGGTTCTGTCGATACCGCGCTGAGCGCGGCCGCCCTCGCCGCCGGTCATGCGTGGGCCGCGGACGTCAACGCACCCCACGTGATCGGAGTCTCGCCGTATCCGATCAACTCACGATCCGGGCGCCGAGTGTCCGTCAATGATGCCTACCTCGAGGCCGCCCGCGAATCCTCGACCCTGACGATCCGTGGTAACGCCCTGGTCGACCAGGTGCTCTTCTCCGGAAGCCGCGCGATCGGCGTCCGGATCATCGTCGACGGCGCGGTGGTGACCGAGCACGCCGACGAGGTGATACTCAGCGCCGGCGCGGTCCACTCTCCGGCGATTCTCATGCGCTCCGGAATCGGACCGTCCGGGCATCTGCGCTCGGTGGGGATCGAGGTGCGCCAAGATCTTCCGGTCGGCCGAGGTCTGCAAGACCATCCGATGGCGGTGGTGTCGATCCCGCTGATCGACGAGGCGGGGATCCAAAGCCCCGACGACCGGCACACCAACGTCTGCGTCCGCTACACGAGCGAGCCCGGCGCCCCCACCGGCGACATGATGTTCGTGTCGCAGAATCAGAATGTCGTTGCCATGGCCAACCCCGACATGCGTGCGCTGGCAGGTGCGTTCGGTGT
Source organism: Rhodococcus sp. NPDC057014 (assembly GCF_042673295.1). Taxonomy (NCBI): domain Bacteria; kingdom Bacillati; phylum Actinomycetota; class Actinomycetes; order Mycobacteriales; family Nocardiaceae; genus Rhodococcus; species Rhodococcus sp. NPDC057014. Next base: position 5,031 of record NZ_JBHUSF010000303.1, on the reverse strand, counting down.
CTGGGTGAACCAGGCGTACTCCCGCGGTGTGTTGACGCTGTCCTCGGCCGACCCGGCGGATCAACCCCAGGTTCACACCCGGATGCTCTCCGACGAGCGGGACCTGTCCCGTTTGCGCGACGGGATTCGCAACCTGGTCGAACTCGCCCGCGACCCGGCGGTCGCCGCCATCACGCACGGGCCGCTCGTGACCGAGAACAGGGCCCTGTTCTCGGTGCTCGACAGTGACAGCGAGCTCGACGACTACTTGCTCGCGACCGTGAGCGATGTCCAGCACGCCACCAGTACGTGCCGAATGGGTGCAACCGGAAGCGCGGACACCGTGGTCGACCCGTCGTGTCAGGTCCTCGGAACCGACGGGCTGCGGGTGGTCGACGCATCGATATTTCCGTCCGTCCCGCGGGCCAACACCAACCTGACGGCGATCATGGTCGGCGAGCTCATGGCCGACCGCATCCGCTAACTCGTAATCACAGGGAAGGCAGTACCTTTCACATGAAGACCTTGCAGAACTTGATCGGTGGAAAATGGGTGGACTCCCACAGCGTGTCGCTGCACGATGTGGTGAACCCCGCCACCGAAGAGGTGATCGCACACTACCCCGGAGGATCGGCCGACGACGTCGACCGCGCCGTCGAGGCAGCAGTCGAGGCGCAGCCCGGGTGGGCGGAGTTGCCGGTCGCCGAACGGGTGGAATACCTGACACGGTGGGCCGCGGAGATCGCCGAACACACCGAGGAACTCGCGGAGCTCGAATGTCAGGAAATGGGAAAGCCGGTCGCCCTCGGCAGAACCTTCATCGAAGGTGGTGTCCAGGGGTTTCGGACCGCGGTCGAGGAGGCTCTGACCTATCCCTTCGTCGAAACCCTCCCCTCCGCGGACGGCGGCGGAACGACGATCCTGCGTCACCCGCTCGGCGCCACCGCCGTCATCACCCCGTGGAACTTCCCCGTGCCGATGGTGCTGGGTGCGCTCGGGCCGCTCCTCGCCTCAGGCAACACCGTCGTGGTCAAGCCGTCCGAACGCTCACCACTGTCCACCGCTCGACTGTTCGAGCTGTCGACGCTGCCTCCAGGCGTGGTCAACCTCGTCCTCGGTGACGCCCGAGCCGGGGCACCGCTCGTCGAGCATGGGCAGATCCGGCTGGTGCACTTCACGGGTTCCGTCGAGGCCGGCCGCCGGATCGGCGCTGGAACCGGTGGGCGATTGTGCCGGTCGGTCCTGGAGCTCGGCGGCAAGGACCCGGTCATCGTCGACTCCGGGGTCGACCCTGTCGCAACCGCCGCCGCGATCGCCTTCGGCGCGTTCGTCAACACCGGACAGATCTGCACGTCCATGGAACGTATCTACGTCCACCAGGGCATCGCCGAGGCGTTCGTCGACGCCCTGGTCGACATTGCATCCACCTACACCCTCGGTGACGGCCACGACGCCGAAACCGTGCTGGGGCCGTTGGTCGATGCACGCCAACGCGACATCGTCCACGGGCACGTCACCGATGCCGTCGAGCGTGGCGCTCGCGTCCACATCGGCGGCGTGATCCCGAAGCGGAAGGGGTTCTTCTACCCAGCAACAGTGCTCACCGACGTCGACGACTCCATGCTGGTGATGACCGAGGAAACGTTCGGCCCGCTCGCCCCGATCGTTGTCGTCCCCTCGTTCGAGGAGGCGCTCGAGCGCGCCGGCTCGTCACGCTTTGCGCTCGGGGCCACCGTCTACACGCACAACCCCGACCACGCCGCCGCAGCCGCCGGCATCCCTGCCGGGGTGACGTGGATCAATCAGTGGCAGGGCGGTGGCTCGGAGAGACTCTACGAGCCCGCAGGCGACAGCGGCATCGGCGCAACGGGCGCCCGAGCCGCGTACGACGCCGCAACCCGGCCCGCATCGATTCACACAGCCCCCGCACCTGCGTCCACGCGCTCATGATCCCGGCTGCCGTCGGAGCGAAGGCTTCCGTCGAGAACAGGATCCGACGGTGCGAACGGACACTCCTGGGATTGTCTCACCGCATCCACGCGAACCCTGAACTGGGATTCGAAGAATATCGAGCCAGCGAGTGGGTCGCCGACGAACTACGCAGCGGGGGATTCGACGTGCAGCGCGGCTGCTACGACCTGCCCACGGCGGTGCGCGCCACCATCGGATCGGGTCCGGTGCATGTCGGAATCTGCGCCGAGTACGACGCTCTCCCCGAGATCGGGCACGCGTGCGGCCACAACATCATCGCCGCAGCCGGCGTCGGTGCCGCCCTGGGCCTGGCCGACTTCGTCGACGACTTGGGGTTGACCGTCACACTCCTCGGCACCCCTGCCGAAGAGGGCGGCGGCGGAAAGATCCTCCTGCTCGAACGCGGAGCCTTCGACGGGCTCCACGCGGCGATGATGGTCCACCCCGCCGCCGTCGAGATGGCGGCGATGCCCGGCACGGCTGTTTCCCAGTTCGAAGTTGCGTACACAGGCAAGCCCGCCCACGCCGGGGCCTATCCCGATTTGGGGGTCAATGCCGCCGACGCAATTCTCATCGCGCAGGTAGCGATAGGCCAACTGCGACAACAAACTCGGGGAACCGACCGAATTCAAGGCATCGTCACCGATGCCGGCACCGCCGTCAACGTGATCCCGGACAGTGCGGCCGGACGCTGGATCGTCCGTTCCGATACCGCGGAGGCACTCGCCACACTCACTGCGCGCGTGAAACGCTGCTTCGAGGCCGGGGCACTGGCCACCGGATGTGCAATGTCGATCACGCCCAGCGGACCCGACTACGCGGATTTACGTCCGGACGCCACCCTGCTTGCCCTGTACCGCGCGAATGCAGAAGCCCTCGGTCGCAGCTTTCCCGACCTACCGGACGGAATGTCGGGTGCCGCGACCGACATGGGTAACGTCTCTCACGCCGTGCCCACCATTCATCCCATGCTCGGCCTGGACTGTGACCCCGCGGTCAACCACCAACCTGAATTCGCCGCCGCCTGCGTCGGTCCGGCAGCCGACAGAGCCGTTCTCGACGGAGCCATCGCAATGGCGTGGACCGCAGCGGATTTCGCAGAACAGCATCTGGCGACTCCTCACTGATTCACAAGAAGCTTTCGGCCCGGACGTCGACCATCGTGACTGTGCGCTTCGGGCGAAGCAACATCTTCGAAAGGCATGACCGTATGAGACTCGACAAGACATTGTGCTGGGACGGCGAACTGACGGTGACGCGGCATGACAGGGAAACCGGGACGTCCTTCATCATTCGCTTGGACTCGACCCGACTCGGACCTGCCGCCGGTGGCACCCGCGCGGCACAGTACGCCTCCTTCGGTGAGGCGCTCGACGATGCCGGCCGACTCGCGGGTGCAATGACGTTGAAGATGGCCGTCAGCAACCTGCCGATGGGCGGTGGCAAGTCGGTCATTGCGCTCCCGGCTCCGCGCAATGAGATCGACCAGGGCACATGGAAACGCATCCTTGTTCTGCACGCCGAGAACATCGACAAACTCGGGGGCAACTACTGGACAGGGCCCGACGTCAATACCAACTCCTCGGACATGGACCTTCTCAACGACACCACCGAGTTCGTCTTCGGCCGCTCCACCGCGCGTGGCGGTGCAGGTTCCAGTGCATCAAACACGTCGTTGGGCGTCTTCGAGGCGATGAAGGCGACTGCCCTGCACCGAGGACTCGGGACGCTCGACGGTCTCACCGTGCTCGTTCAGGGCCTCGGCGCGGTCGGCAGCGGACTGGCCGTCCTCGCGTCGCAGGCCGGGGCGCGCCTCCTCGTCTCGGATACCGACTCCGAGCGGTTGGCCTGGGCTCGGCAAGCCGGTCACGATGTCGTCGAGATCGATGACGTCCGGTCCACGCCCTGCGACATTTTCGCGCCGTGCGCGATGGGCGGGGTAATCGACAGCGCGGTCGCCGGTGAACTGCCCGCCTCCGCGGTGGTCGGCGCCGCGAACAATATCCTTGCCGACGACGAGGCGGGCGACATCCTCCACCGGCGCGGTGTCACATATGCGCCCGACTTCGTCACCAACGCAGGCGGCGCATTTCACTTGGTCGGCCGCGAAGTCCTCGGCTGGAGCGAGGAGACAGTCGGAGCACGCACCCGACGCATCGGAGACACACTTGCCGAGGTCTACTCGATCGCCGAGAGCGAAGACATCGACACCGACCGTGCCGCGCGAATCCTGGCTCGTCGCCGGATCGAGACAGCAGGCACCCATCCCCCGCACACCCGAACCGCGGGGATCAGCGCGGACCCGAGGACGCGGGCACGGCCCACGCGCTCCCCTGTTCGCGATCGAGCACGGTGATCGCCTTGTTCTTCAGCCCGAAGATGTAGACCAGCAAGCTGACCCCGATCACGACCGTCACGTAGACGATGAACCAGCCGACGTGGCCGGCCGACTTCGACGCCTGGTACAGGAGCGGCGCCGTACCGCCGAACACGGAGTTCGCGAGCGCATAGCCCAGTCCCACACCCAGGGCCCGGATGTCGGCGGGGAACAGTTCCGCCTTCACGATCGCGTTGATCGAGGTGTACCCGGTGAGGATGATGTAGCCGACCGCGACCAGCGTGAACGCCGCCAGCGCCGAGGTGGTCTTCGGAAGGTAGGTGAGCAGGACGTAGGTGTAGAGGACCCCACCCACACCGAAGAAGATCAGCAGCGGCTTGCGCCCGACGCGGTCGCTGACGAGGCCGCCGACCGGCTGCAGCAGCAACAGCAGGATCAGTCCGAGCAGGTTGATCCACGTCGCCGTCAGCGCCCGGTCGTCGCCGAAGGTGGACTTCACGATCGCCGGCGCGTTGACACTGTAGGTGTAGAACGCGACCGTGCCGCCCGCGGTGATGAGGAACACCAGCAGCAGCGGACGCCAGTGTTGGGTGAACAACGCCGTCAAGGAACCCGCTGTCCGGTCTTCACCCGCACGGATGGCTTTCAGATGCGACTCGCTGAGCGACTCGTCCATCGACCGCCGAATCCACAGCACGACGAGGGCGGCGACGCCGCCGATGAAGAAGCCGATCCGCCATCCC
>NZ_JBHUSF010000302.1:0-11290 GCF_042673295.1 Rhodococcus sp. NPDC057014 | reverse complement strand
GGGTAGGTGCCGCGGCCGTTCGGGTGGAAACTACTTGCCGGCTTCGACCGCCCGGCGCATGCCGCGCTCGACCGCACCGATGATGTACGGACGCAGCTCCACGGCGGGGATGACGGCGTCGACGGAGCCGACCCGCTGTGCCCGCTGGATGTTGTGCACGGCCTCGAACTCGGCCGCGACCTCACCGAGCTTCTCGTTCCGCACCGCGGCCTGCTGGGCCGCCAGTTCCACCCGCAGGTGAGCCTGCTGGGCGTCGGTCTGGGCGCCCGCCAGGTTGGCTTCGAGCTCCCGGATCGACGGGTCCGCCGCCACCCGCGAGTTGACCTCACGGGTGAACACGACGGCCGCGGCGGGGGCACCACCGAGGACCGAGGCGAACGAGCCCTCGACCGCCAGCACCTCCATGTTGTCGTTCAGTGCTCCGGAGAACACCACGAACGCGCCACCGTGGTAGCGGGACACGACGCAGAACACGATCGGGCCGTCGAAATTGACGATGGCGCGGCCGATCTCGGCGCCGTACTCGAGCTGGATGTGCCGCAGCGAGTCCGGGGAACCGTCGAAACCGGACAGGTTGGCCAGCACCACCAGGGGGCGGCTGCCGCTGGCGGCGTTGATCGCCCGGGCCGTCTTCTTCGACGACTGCGGGAACAGCGTGCCCGCGGTCCACTGGTCGGGACCGTTGGCCGGCGACCATCCCTTACGGGCGATGGCCCGCGACTCGATGCCGATGACGCTCACCGGGTATCCGCCGAGGTGCGCGTCGAACACGACGGATGTGTCGGCGTCCGCCATGTCGGCCCACCGCTCCAGCACCGTGTGGTCCTGGTCGACGAGCGAACGCATCACCGTGCGAATGTCGAACGGCTTCTTGCGTTCCGGGTTCGTCTCCGCGGAGAAGATGTCGCCGACCGTGGTGAAGTCGCTGGACGGGTGGATGTGCGGGAAGGACCGCACGTCGCGCCCGATCGGGTCGCTGGTCTGCGCCCGGCGCGGGAAGCGTTCTCCGGCAACGACGTACGCGTGGTCGTAGTGTGCGAACAGGATCTCGCACGCGGCGGGCAGGTTCGGCGCCCAGTACTGCGCCTCACCGTTGGGGCCCATCACGCGGTCGTAACCACCGATGCCGAAGTTGTCCTCGGCCGAGACGCCACCCGAGTAGTCGAGCGAGTTCTTGCCGGTGAGCACCATGGCGCTGTCGGGCGTCATGACGAGGATGCCCTTGGTGTGCATCAGCATCGTGGCTTCGGCATTCCAGTACGGCTGCGCGCCGACGTTGATGCCGGCCACGATCACGTTGACCTCGCCACCGTTCTGCGTGAACGTGATGAGGCGACGCAGACCGCGAGACACCCAGTCCATGTTCTCGGTGCCGCTGTCCATGGAGATCGTCGCGCCGGACGACAGCGCGAACCACTCGACGGGAACACCCAGCTTCTCGGCCAGGTCGACACCGGCGACGAGGCGGGCGCACTCGGCTTCCGCGACGGTACCCAGTGCCTTCGTCGGGTCACCGAACAGCGCGACGCGGGTCATGCCCTCGGGGTGCCGGTCGGTGCGGGCCGTGACCAGACCGACGACGAGGCCGGCCTTGTTCTGGCCGAACGGACGCTCCACGGGCACCAACTGGCCCGACTCGTCCAGGTCGTGCTCGACGAAGCTGCCGGCGCGGCCGGTGAGCAGCGGGATCAGCTCGTACGGGTAGACGGTGCCGCGGGCACGGGAGCTGCGGACCTTCTGCGTGTACGCGTCGAGCGGCTGCAGCGGCTCGGTCGGCGGTTCGGTGACCTTGACGACCACACCGGCGCCGGTGCGGTAGGAGAAGCGCAGAGCCTTCTCCCGCGACTCCGTGCCGGGCTCGCCCTGGAGGCGGGCGATCACGGTGATCTCCTCGAGGCCGGCGCCCGCGGTGAGCGGTGCCGCGACCCGGGCGAACGCCTCGAGATCCTCGACGGGGACGTCGATCTTCGGCCACACGTACAGCACGACGCGGTTGGCGTCGAGCTTGCGCTTGCTGCCGCGCGTGGCCTGCGCCCGGCGGATGCCGTCGAGGCACGACTGCAGCACGCGTTCCGCGGCGGGAACACCGATGACCTGGCCGTCCTCGTTGCGGACCGGCGTGATGTCGCGGACCTCGGCGAGCGCGATGAGGCGTTCGTCGGTGGGGTTGTCGCGCGAGACCAGGTTGAACAGGAACGTCTCGGCGGCCGCGGGGAGGCGGGTGCCGTCGAAGTTCTTCAGACGCCACAGGTCGAGTCGCTGGCCGGTGAGCGGGTGCATGTCCCGGATCAGCTTCTCCTCCGCGAGGACGCCTGCGTCCGGGCGGTAGGTGAACTTGCGGACGTCGACGTCGGTTCCGCCGAAGACGGACACCGTGACGCGGCGGCAGGTCGCGGCCAGCGGCAGCGCCGTCAGTGCCTTCCGGAGGTCCTCGGACATGGTGTCCGGGTCGGCGGGCGGCGCCGTCCACGACAGGTAGAGGTCGAGGACGAGGTTCTCGGGGTTCTCCGCGGCGACGGCACCGATCTCGTCGAGCGCGCCGGGCAGTTCGGCGTACTCGCCGACGGCGGAGACCAGGTTCAGGCGCTCGCCGAGCAGGTCGAAGTTGCCGGTGACGAAACGGCGTCCGTTGCGTTCGAAGGCGGTGACGTCCTCGAGCGTGCGGATGTCGTAGTAGCGCCGGGTGACGACCTCGAGCAGCGGGCCGACGGTCGTGCTCTTGCGTGCGATCCGCTGTCCGAGGAGTTCGGTCAGCGACTGCGGGGTGGCGACCAGGGCCTCGAGGCGTTCCTGGTAGTCCGCCGCGCCGGGGTTCTCGGCGAGGTATTCGAGGCTGCCGCGGACACCGTCGTACACCTGCTCGCGGGCCTTGCGGATCTGCGGCTCGTCGAAGAACCGGAACCGCACGTTGCGGGCGACGTTGCCGATCACCGGGTAACGGACCTGGGTGGCGGTGATGAGCCGGTCCAGGACCTCGCCGAGTCCGCTGGGTGCGCGGCCGGGAGCGTTGCCGTCGTTCAGCCACCGGTCGAGCAGGGCGGCGATGACGGGAACCTGGTTGTCCATGCGCTGCTGCGCGAGGAACAGGCGGTAGACCGCCTCCTCCAGCTCGCCGTTGCGCTCGAGGTCGGTGACGTCGTAGTGACGCAGCGCCCGCGACAGCCGGGTCGTGAACGACTCCGGCAGACCCTCGAGTTCGACGTCGAGGGTGTGGAGGTAGGTGTGGAAGTGCTCGCGCGGGCTGTGAACGCGCTCGTCACCGTCCTCCTCGGCTGCGGTGGGACGGTTACGTCCGATCTCGCAGATGTCGGCGAACGTGTTCAGCAGGGCGAGTTCCGCCTGCACCAGGTCCGCGTCGCCGGCGATCTCGGCGCGAAGCTTCTCGTAGTCGGCGAGGAGCACGCCGGCCCGCTTCGCGCTGACGTCGTAACCGGTGAGCAGGGCGCCGAGGGCGTCGATCTGCTCGAGGGCGTCGGTGCGGACGTCGCCCTTCGAGGCGGGGACGGCGACCGCGAATTCGACGCGCGGCGACTTCGGAGCGGCGGACTCCTCCGCGGTCTCCTCGACGCGCAGCAGTGCGGTGCCGGCGTCGACCTGGGAGTTGACCATCGCGAGGACTTCGCGGACCCGGCCCGCGACGGGCGCACGGACGGCCGTCTCCATCTTCATGCTCTCGAGGACGACCAGCGTGTCGCCGACCTCGACCTCGTCGCCGACGGACACGGGCACCGCGACCACGACCGCCGGGGCGGGTGCGCGGACGACGCCGGCCTCGTCCTGGCTGATCTGGTGGCTGATGCCGTCGACCTCGACGAGGTACTGGGCGCGGCCGGCGACCGACACCACGTGGTGGCGGCGGGTGCCGACGACGAGGCGGCTCTCGAACTCGCTGAGCCGATCGACCTCGACCTCGACGTCGGGGCTGTCGCCGTCGACGCGGTAGGTGTGGGCGCCGACCTGCGTGACGGTGAGGCCGTAGGCCTGACCCTGGTAGCTGAGCTCCACCTTGCGGCCGATGGCGTGGCCGGCGCGGGGGCGTCCACCGCGAGCGGAGGAGAGGAACGCCTCCCGCTCGAGCTTCTCCTCGGCGTCGTAGACGTCGATGGCGGCGGCGATCAGTGCGACATCGGCCACCTTGGTGGGCGTCGTGACGCTACCGACGCCGGTGCGGTCGAGCCAGCCGGTGTCCGCGGACGCGGAGATGACCTCTTCGCGGTCGAGCAGTTCGAGGAGGAACGACTTCGTGGTGGTGCCGCCCTGCAAAACGACGGTGGTCTCGCGCAGTGCGGTGCGGAGCCGGGCGAGAGCCTCGGACCGGTCGCGACCCCAGGCGATGACCTTGGCGACCATCGAGTCGTAGTCGGGCGGGATGACGTCGCCCTGGGCGATGCCGGTGTCGACGCGGAGACCGGAGCCGAGCGGGAACTTCAGCAGCTGCACGGCGCCGGGTGCGGGGGCGAAGCCGTTGGCGGCGTCCTCCGCGTTGAGGCGGGCCTCGACGGCGTGACCGAACTCGGACGGGCAGTCGCCGACCAGGGGCTCGCCGTTCGCGACGAGGATCTGCAGCTTCACGAGGTCGATGCCGGTGGTGGCCTCGGTGATGGGGTGCTCCACCTGGAGCCGGGTGTTGACCTCGAGGAAGGTGAAGGACTTCTGCTCCGGCTGGTACAGGTACTCGACCGTTGCGGCGCCGTGGTAACCGGCAGCGCGCACGAGGTCGGCGGAGACGCTGCGCAGGTTCTGCGACTGCTCGTCGGTGAGGAGCGGGGAGCTGGACTCCTCGATCACTTTCTGGTTCTTGCGCTGGATGGAGCAGTCGCGGACGCCGGGAGCCCAGACGTTGCCGTGCTTGTCGGCGATGACCTGGACCTCGACGTGGCGGGCGTCGGTGACGAGCCGCTCGATGAACACGACGGGGTCGCCGAAGGACCGCTGGGCCTCACCCTGGGTGCGTTCGAGCGCGAGTTCGAGTTCGTCTTCCGACCACACCTTGCGGATACCGCGTCCGCCACCACCGGAGCGGGCCTTGATGATGAGCGGGTAGCCGATGGCCTGGGCGTGACGGCGGGCGTCGGCGCGGGTGGCGACGGGGCCACCGCTCCACGGCGCGACAGGGACCTCCACCTTCTCGGCGAGGAGCTTGGCCTCGACCTTGTCTCCGAGCAGGCGCATCGATTCGGCGGGCGGGCCGATGAACGTGATGCCGAGCTGGTCGCAGACCTCCACGAACGCGGGATCCTCGGCGACGAAGCCCCAGCCGACCCACACGGCGTCGGCCTTGCTCTCGCGCAGCGCGCGGGCGAGCTCGGTGTGATCGAGGTAGGCGGTGCCGGTCTTGACTGTGCGCAAGCACACACCTTCGTCGGCCTGCCGGACGAACATCGCGCGACGTTCCGCCTCGGTGTGCAGGGCGATCGTGCGGATGCCGTAGTTGTGCTCGGCGTTCAGTTCGCGCACGGCACGAATCAGGCGGACGGCCGCCTCGCCGCGGTTCACTATCGCTATTCGCTTGAACATCTGTTATCGCTCCGTTTCCGTAAAACTCATTGATCCGCAGAGTGTTTCGATGGCCAAGGCCATGTCCGCCGAGGACTGGGTGCCGCCTTCGCGGACACGTGCACCCCTGCACAACCCGCTTGACTACCTCCAGGGGCGCCCCGAACGCGATCGTCGGACCTGCGTCGTTGCAGGACCGATGCTCGGGGAATGCGAGCATAACGTCGAAAATATGTACCCGCGCGTAACTTCTGCGAGGCCTCGATCCGCTTGTCAAGTCTTCAAGGACTTGCGTGTCGACCCTACGAGAGAGTAAGGAGACCGGAATTCCGGCGAGCTGGGCGTCCTTCGGCGAGTTGTCTGCAACCCGTTGTCACAGAGTCGGTTTCGTCCGGTTTTTCGAGATGTTTTCGCCGACGGGAACTTTCACACCGAAGTTACCGAGGGTTCACCTTCGGGTCGACGGCGGCCGGTTCGGTCGCGTGCGCCACCGCGCCCCGCAATCCCACGTGCGCCTCGCGGTGCATCCGGTCGACCATGTGCGGATAGTGCAGTTCGAACGCCGGCCGCTCGGAGCGGATGCGCGGCAGCTCGGTGAAGTTGTGCCGCGGCGGCGGACAGCTCGTCGCCCACTCGAGGGAGTTGCCGAAACCCCACGGGTCGTCCACCGTCACCACCTCGCCGTACCGGTAGCTCTTGAAGACGTTCCAGACGAACGGCACCGTCGACGCCCCGAGGACGAACGCGAACACCGTGGACACCGAGTTGAGGACGGTGAAGCCGTCCGAGGGCAGGTAGTCGGCGTAGCGGCGCGGCATCCCCTCCGCGCCGAGCCAGTGCTGGACGAGGAACGTGCCGTGGAACCCGGTGAACGTCGTCCAGAAGTGCCACTTGCCGAGGCGTTCGTCGAGCATGCGTCCGGTCATCTTCGGGAACCAGAAGTAGATGCCGGCGTAGGTGGCGAAGACGATCGTCCCGAACAGCACGTAGTGGAAGTGGGCGATCACGAAGTAGCTGTCCGTGACGTGGAAGTCCAGCGGCGGGCTCGCGAGGATGACGCCGGTGAGGCCGCCGAAGATGAACGTGATGAGGAAGCCGAGCGAGAACAGCATGGGGGTCTCGAACGTCAGCTGACCCTTCCACATGGTGCCGACCCAGTTGAAGATCTTCACCCCGGTGGGCACCGCGATCAGGAACGTCATGAACGAGAAGAACGGGAGCAGCACCGCGCCGGTCGCGTACATGTGGTGCGCCCAGACGGCGATCGACAGGGCCGCGATCGCGATCGTCGCGTAGACGAGCCCGTTGTACCCGAACACCGGTTTGCGGCTGAACACCGGGAACACCTCCGTGACGATGCCGAAGAACGGCAGCGCCACGATGTACACCTCCGGATGGCCGAAGAACCAGAACAGGTGCTGCCACAGCAGCACGCCGCCGGTCGCCGGGTCGTACAGGTTCCCGCCCAGGTGCCGGTCGACGAACAGACCCATCAGCGCGGCCGTGAGGATCGGGAACGCGACCAGGATCAGGATGCTGGTGACGAAGATGTTCCACGTGAAGATCGGCATCCGGAACATCGTCATCCCCGGCGCCCGCAGGCAGATGACGGTGGTGATCATGTTGACCCCGCCGAGGATGGTGCCGAGGCCGGACAGCGCCAGCCCCATGATCCACAGGTCGGCGCCGACGCCCGGCGAATGCAGCGCGCTCGTCAGCGGCGAGTACGCCGTCCAGCCGAAGTCCGCGGCACCGCCCGGGGTGACGAACCCCGCGATCGCGATGGTCCCGCCGAACAGGAACGCCCAGTAACTGAACGCGTTGAGGCGGGGAAACGCGACGTCGGGGGCGCCGATCTGCAGCGGCAGGATGTAGTTGGCGAACCCGAACACGATCGGCGTCGCATACAGCAGCAGCATGATCGTGCCGTGCATCGTGAACAACTGGTTGTACTGCTCGTTCGACAGGAACTGCAGACCCGGGACCGCGAGTTCGCCGCGGATCAGCAGCGCCATCAGACCGCCGGCCATGAAGAACGCGAACGACGTGATCAGGTACAGGATCCCCAGGTCCTTGGGATCCGTCGTCGTGATCATCTTGTAGAAGAAGCCACCCTTGGGGCGGCGCCGGGCCGGATACGGACGGACCGGAAGATGCTGTTGAAATGCCAGATTCACGACGCCCCCCGAAGGGTCCGAGGCGGTTCGGGTCCGGTGTGGACTCCGTTACCAGGGTAGTCACCCGCTGCCCGGAGAGAGCCGTTTCCGAGCCCCGAAACAGGGTCCGGAAACGACGCCGCCGCAGGTGCGCGTGATGCGCGCCTGCGGCAGCGGTGGAGCGGAAGCGGTCAGTGCGCCCGGTTGACCGCCGACACGACGGCGCGCAGCGACGCGGTGGTGATCGACGTCGCGATGCCGACACCCCAGACCACGGTGTTCCGTCCGTCGGGAGCGGTCACCGCGCACTCGACGTACGCGGCCGCCTGGGCGTCGTCGCCTGCCGACATGGCGTGCTCCGAGTAGTCCAGGACACGCACGTCGAAGTCGATCGTGGCGAGCGCGTCGACGAACGCGGCGAGCGGGCCGTTGCCCGAACCCGAGATCTCGTGCTCCTTGCCGTCGACCTTCACCGTCGCGGTGATGGAGTCGGTGCCGCCGTCCTCCTCGGCCGCGGTCACCTTCTGCTTCATCCGCTCGAGCGGCGTGATCGGAGCCAGGTACTCCTCGTGGAAGACGTCCCACATCTCCTTCGGCGACACCTCGCCGCCCTCGCCGTCGGTGATCCGCTGGACGGCCTGCGAGAACTCGATCTGCAGACGACGCGGCAGCACCAGCCCGTGATCGGCCTTCATGATGTACGCGACGCCGCCCTTGCCGGACTGCGAGTTGACGCGGATCACGGCCTCGTACGTGCGGCCCACGTCCTTCGGGTCGATCGGCAGGTAGGGGACCGCCCACAGGATGTCGTCGACGTCCGCGTCCTGCGAGTCGGCGTCGAACTTCATCGCGTCCAGGCCCTTGTTGATCGCGTCCTGGTGGCTGCCGGAGAACGCCGTGTACACGAGGTCGCCGCCGTACGGGTGGCGCTCGTGGACGGGCAGCTGGTTGCAGTACTCGACGGTGCGGCGGATCTCGTCGATGTTCGAGAAGTCGATCTGCGGGTCGACGCCCCGGGTGAACATGTTGAGTCCGAGCGTGACCAGGCAGACGTTGCCGGTGCGCTCGCCGTTACCGAACAGGCAGCCCTCGATGCGGTCGGCGCCGGCCTGGTAACCCAGCTCGGCGGCGGCCACACCGGTGCCGCGGTCGTTGTGGGGGTGCAGCGACAGGATGACCGAGTCGCGGCGGGCCAGGTTGCGGTGCATCCACTCGATGGAGTCGGCGTACACGTTCGGCGTCGCCATCTCGACGGTGGCGGGCAGGTTCAGGATCACCGGGTTCTGCGGCGTGGGCTGCAGCACCTCGGTGACGGCGTCGCACACCTCCTTGGCGTACTCGAGTTCCGTGCCGGTGTACGACTCGGGGGAGTACTCCCACCGCCACTGCGTGTCCGGGTACTTCTTCGCCTCTTCGAGGGCCAGGGTCGCCGCGTCGGTCGCGATCTTCTTGATCACCTCGCGGTCGGCCTTGAACACCACCCGGCGCTGCAGGACGGACGTCGAGTTGTAGAAGTGGACGATCACCTTGTTCGCGCCCTCACAGGCTTCGAACGTGCGCTTGATCAGTTCCGGCCGGGACTGTGTGAGCACCTGGATGGTGACGTCGTCCGGAATCGCTCCGTCTTCGATGATCTCGCGGACGAAGTCGAAGTCCGTCTGACTCGCCGACGGGAAGCCGACCTCGATCTCCTTGTACCCCATCCGCACCAGCAGTTCGAACATGCGGCGCTTGCGGGCGGGGCTCATCGGGTCGATCAGCGCCTGGTTGCCGTCACGGAGATCGACGGCGCACCACTGCGGGGCGCGGTCGATGATCTTGTCGGGCCACGTGCGGTCCGGCAGCGACACCGGCTCCACTTCCTCGGAGAAGGAGCGGTAGCGGAACGTCGGCATCGACGAATTCTTCTGCGTGTTCCATTCCGGCTGATCGGAGGGAGCAGGCTTGGAAGGCGGCGTGATGGTGCGCGTTCCGGAGGTAAAGGCGTCAGCGGGGGACATGGGATTGATCTCCAGGTTCGATGTGGACTGTCGGGAGTCCAACGGCTGTGTCGACCGGCGCACGAGAAACCCCGCGACGGGAAGCCAGTCTGGATCAGACCCCGTCGCGGCAACCAAGGAGGAGTGCGCGCTGCATACTCAGCACTGTACTCCGGGCACCGTCGTCCGCGTGCCGGGGTTCGAAGTCCGAGTGAGGAGACAGCGGTGGGCCGCAGCGCGACGGTGGTATCACCACTGGTGGCCGCCGTTTTCGCGGTGCTGCTGGTGTCGTGTTCCGGCGTCGTCACGGGGGCGCCGCGTGTCGCCGGGACAGGCGAGCCCGTCTACGGCCTGCCGGTCAGCGAGCACACCCGCGCGGAGCTGGCCGTCGCCGCCGCGGCCCGCGACCTCGCACCGTGCGGACTGCTCGACCGGGATCTGGTCGCCTCGTTCGGGCAGGTCACCGCGTTCGGGCCCGTCGGCGACCTGTCGACCTGCCACGCCGAATTGGTGCCTCCCCGCGGCACACCCGCCAACCCCGTCTGGGTCGAGGTGACGGTCGGCGAACGCGCACCCACCGAAGAAACCGGTGCGGGGGTGACGACGTCGGGAATCGAGGTGCGTCCCGCAGTCGGTGCATTCCCGGGCACGTGCACCCTCTACTTCTCGCTGCCGCCGGTTCCCGGCGCGGCGGACGGCGCTGCCCCCGGTCGCTGGGGGCACGTGTCGTACCTCGACGGGGCAGGCGGGACGGGCGACTCCGCGGCCGGCGACGACTGCGCCGAGGCGCGCACGGTGCTCGGCTCGGTCGTGGGCAGGCTGGGGTCCCCGGCATCTGCGCCTTCGGACATCCCTCTCACGCAACAGAATCCGTGCCGGGTGGTCGAGCAGCTGCCCGGGCGGGGCGTCGAGACGTTCACCCCCGGCAGCCGCCCCTACGAATGCCTCCTGACACTCCGCGGCGGCGCCGAGGCGTCCGTGCAACTGGCGCTGTCGCCGGAACCGTCGCAGGCCGGCGGCCCCGAGACCGTCGAACTCGACGGCGAGACGTTCACCTACTTCCGGGACGCGATCGACTGCCACTACTACTTCTATCCGGGGGCGGTGTTCGACACGAACCTGCCGTCGAGCCCGGTGAGCGAACGGGACAAGATCGGCAACCGGCTGACGGCGTCCGTCGCGGCGTCCGCACCGAGCTGCGACGACGCGGAAACGCTGGTGCTCGCCGCGACCGAAGTGTTCGACTACTGAGATGAACACACAGGTCGATGTCGCCCGGGCCTACCTGGACGCGTTGCTCAGCCACGACGGCAACGCGGTGCCCATCGAGCCCCGGGCCGTGCGGTACGAGATGGGGCTGAAGACGGCATTCTCCGGAAACCACCTGCGCCGAAGCCTGTCCGGCGGTCCCCAGTACCGGGTGATCCGGGCGATCCGCGACTGCGTGTGGACGGTCGACGGCGACGACGTCACCGTCGACTACCTCCTGGACGCCGGACTCCTCGGCCGCACCCTCGCGACGGTCCGGGTGGTCGAGACGTTCCGGATCCCGCCGCACGACCTGCGCATCCACCGCATCGACGCGAAGATACGGCGCCCCTGACCGGTTGTCGCGCTGCGGCTTCCGGCACGTGAGCGGCAAAGTGTGCTCGCGCACGC
>NZ_JBHUSF010000301.1:0-11305 GCF_042673295.1 Rhodococcus sp. NPDC057014 | reverse complement strand
GAAACCTCGCATCCGGTGGGATGCGAGGTTTCGCCGCGGGAATTACCCACCTACTTGAGCGTCTGTCCGGCGTCGACCTTGAGCTCGAGGCCTGTCACGTAGCGCGCCTCGTCCGACGCGAGGAACGCGACCGCGTTGGCGATGTCCTCGGGCTCCACCCAGGGCACGTCCATGACGGGGATGGTGGCGAACCGGTCGGCCACGCTGTCGGGAGTGCGTTCCGCTTCGGGGATGTCGGGCGCGAACAACGCGTACGTCGGCGCGTTGTGGATCAGCTTCGTGTTGACCGACGTCGGCGCGACGCAGTTGACTCGGATGCCGAACGGGGCCAACTCCAGCGCCTGCGATTTCATCAGCCCGACGACGCCGTGCTTGGCTGCGACGTACGGCGACAAGTTCTGCATCCCCTTGATCGCCATGGTCGAACTGGTGAAGATCAGCGACCCGCCGGTTCCCTGGCGCTTGAGAATCGGGATCGCGGCCTTGGCGGTGTGCCACACGCCCTTGAGGACGACGTCCTGCGTGACCTGCCATTCGAGGTCGGTGACCTCCTCGCTGAGCCCGTACGACCAGATCCCCGCATTGGCGACGACGATGTCCAGCCGGCCCAGTTGCCGCACACCTTCGTCGAGCGCATGCTTCAGGGCGTCGTAGTCACGCACGTCGACCTGGGCGGTGACGACGTTGCGGCCCAGCGCCTTCACGCCCCGCTCGGTCTCTTCGAGGTCCGCCGGTGTCGACGGCGGAGCCACGTTGGTCTCGACGGGTGCGGCGACGTCGACGGCGATGATGTCGGCTCCGTCCCGTGCCAGGCGAAGCGCTTCCGCCCGCCCCTGACCGCGCGCCGCCCCCGTGACGAATGCGACCTTTCCTTCGAGTCTCGGCATCTGCCTGTCCCTTCTCGTGTCCTGAATGGGTTGTCGGTTGTTCAGTGCTGCGGCGGTGTCCCGAGGACCAGGCCGTAGGCGCGGCGGCTCAGATCGCCGGACATGTCGACCGTGATGGATTTGTCCTGGGTGAACTCCGTGAGTGCGTCCGGGCCGAGCTCTCGACCGATCCCGCTCTGCTTGTGGCCGCCGAACGGGAGATGCTGAGACATGTTGTGCCAGTCGTTGATCCACACGGAGCCGGCTTCGAGTCGGTCTGCGACGTCCAGTGCGCGCTGGTTGTCCCGGCTCCAGACGCCGGCGGCCAGGCCGTATTCGGTGTCGTTCGCGATCTTGACGGCCTCGTCCACCGAGTCGTAGGCGATGATCGACAGCACCGGTCCGAAGATCTCTTCGCGCGCGATGCGCATGTCGTTGGTGACGCCGGTGAACACCGTCGGTTGAACCCAGAAGCCGCGGTCGAACTCGGGACCCGCAGGTGTTCCGCCGCCGTGGACGAGCCGGGCTCCTTCGGTCTTGCCGCTCTCGATGTAGCCGAGGATGCGTTCGCGCTGCGCCGCATTCATCACGGCGCCGACGTCGGTCGACGGATCCAGGGGGTCACCGATTTTCAGCGTTTCCAACCGCGCGACGAGACGGTCGACGAACTGGTCGTGAATCGAGGTCGGAAGGAGCAGTCGGGTGCCGGACTCGCAGGCCTGACCGGCGTGCAGGACGAACCCGTAGATGGTGCCGTCGACGGCGAGGTCGATGTCGGCGTCGTCGAGGACGATGTTCGGTCCTTTGCCGCCCAATTCCAACAGCACGCGCTTGATCGTCTCGGACGCGTTGGCCATCACCCGGCGGCCGGTGGCGGTCGAGCCGGTGAAGGACACGAGCCGCACATCGGGGTGCTTGACGAGGTGCTCACCGACCGTCGGACCGTCGCCGATCACGACGTTGAGCACACCTTCGGGGAGGCCCGCGTCGCGCAGTATCGCCGCCAGTTCGAGGGCGAAACTCGGAGTCTTCTCGTCCACTTTCAGGACGACGCTGTTGCCGGCCGCCAACGCGGGGATCGACTTCCACACGGCGATGCTCGCCGGGAAGTTCCACGGACAGATTCCGGCGCACACTCCGACCGGTTCCTTCTTGACGAGCCCGCTGTGCAGTACCTGGCCGGTAATCGGTGCCGGCCGTACCCATTCGAACGTGCGGGTCAGCTCGGCGTAGTACTGCAGGTGCATCTGCGGAAATCCCACGGCGATCGCGAGCGCCGATCGGATCGGCATTCCGGTCTCGCGGGAGCTGATCGTCGCGATCTCCTCCATCCGGGCGGCGAGAGCGGTTGCGGCCCTGTCCAGTACGGCGGCCCGCTCGACGGGCGGTGTCCGGCGCCAGGAACCCTCCTCGTACGCGCGTCGCGCGGCAGCGACCGCGGTATCGACGTGATCCGTCGTCGCCTTCGCCGCGGTCGCCGTGATGTCCTCGGTGGCCGGGTTCACGATCTCGTAGCGCTCCGCAGTGTCGACCCACCCGCCGTCGATGAACATCCGATAGTGCGGAATCCCGTTCTTCGTCACCGTGGGGCCTTCGTCTCGCATGCGCACACTCCGTTCTCGACTCCCGATCTGGTGGGTCCGAGATTCGCCCGGAGGCGACACGGGCGGAAGTGGCTTTCTCGGCCACCGAG
This sequence comes from Rhodococcus sp. NPDC057014, assembly GCF_042673295.1. Taxonomy (NCBI): domain Bacteria; kingdom Bacillati; phylum Actinomycetota; class Actinomycetes; order Mycobacteriales; family Nocardiaceae; genus Rhodococcus; species Rhodococcus sp. NPDC057014. The sequence goes on along the minus strand of NZ_JBHUSF010000301.1, from coordinate 8,746 downwards.
AAGCAAAGAGTGAGGCCGGTCTCAATTCGCGGCCGCCGAGATCCATTTCATAAAAATGGATAATGTGTGATACACAATCACCGCGCGGCTGTTCCGGACGAACGACCTCGCCGGACAGCCGGTCTCGCACGCGATGTGCAGCTTGCAGCAAGTGCGGATCCGCACACGAGCAGATTGGAACCCCGACATGTCACCAACGGCACCATCGACGGTGGCTGAATCGCCACAGCGCGAGCGCAGCCGATCCGAATCTCGTGGTAGGGCATGGGGGTTGACCGGACTCCTGGTGACCCTGTACGTCCTCAGCTCGGCCGACAAGGCCGTCTTCGGCCTGATCACGGTGCCGCTCCGCGAGGAGTTGCACCTGTCCGCCACCCAGATCGGCATGACCGGCAGCATCTTCTTCCTCGCCTACTCGCTCGGCGGGTTCCTCGCCGGTCCGCTGAACCGGATGCTGACGCTGAAGTGGGCGATCGCGCTCATCGCGGTCCTGTGGAGCGTGGTGCTGCTGCCGTTGATCGTGTGGGCGACGTTCGTCGCGCTCCTGATCAGCCGCACGCTGCTGGGTATGGCGGAGGGCCCGGCTTCGGCCCTGCAGCACACGGCCGCTTACTCGTGGCACGCACCGGCCAAGCGCGGGCTGCCGGGCGCAATGATCACCTCGGGCACGACCATCGCAAAGATCGTCGTCGTCCCCACTTTGGCGTTCATCATGCACGCCTACGGATGGCGGGCCACCGTCCTGGTGCTCGCCGCGGCATCTGCGCTGTGGGTCGTTCCGTGGCTGCTCACGTGGCGTCCCGGCCCGTACCTCGGTGTGGGCAAGCCCGGGGCGGAACAGGGCACCGCCGAACCCGCGGTGCCGTGGCGCCGCATCGTGTACTCGCGTACGTTCCTCGGTGGACTCCTCGCGGTGATCCCCGCGTACATGCTGATCAGCGTTGTCCTGCAGTGGCTTCCCTCGTACTTCGAGAAGGGTCTCGGGTATTCGCAGCTCCAGTCCGGCTGGATGTTCGCGTTCCCGAGCTTCGTCGGTTTCGCGGCGTTGATCGGCGGCTCGTACCTCAGTGACCGTGCGGTGGCACGCGGCAAATCGGTGCGCGCGGTCCGGGTCGTCGCGCCGGCGATCGGCATCATGATCGCCGGAGGCCTGTTGCTCGCGCTGCCGACGATTCCGTCACGCATGCTGACCGTCACCGCGATTTCCCTGGCCTACGGCCTGACCATCTCGGTGTTCCCGCTCTTCACGGCCACGATGTCGGAGATCTGCCCGCCCCGGCAGTTGGCCGGGACCCTAGGAGCATTCCTCGCGATGCAATCGATCGGCGGCGTCGTCGGGCCGTTGGCCACCGGCATCATCCTCGACGCGGCCGCCACGCCGGTCGCGGGCTACCAGACGGCGTTTCAGCTGATCGGCGCCGTCAGCGCGGTTCTGGCGCTGCTCGCCGTGGTGATTGCGGATCCGGCGAAGGACCGGAGCCGGAACCGGCAGACCGTCAGCGCGAGTTGATCCGACACTGGCCGAGCCGAGTCCGCCCGAGCCCCTGGTGATCCCAGGAGCTCGGGCGGATTTGATCGGGCCGGTGTTATCAGTTCTCGCCGGCGCGAGCCGCGAGGTTCTCCCGGAAGAACGGGGTCGCCTCCGCCACGGCGTGGTCGACGTACTTCGGCACGTCGTAGAAGTCCATGTGGGCGCCGCCCTCGACGACCACCAGCTTCTTGGGGCTGCGAACCCGGCTGTGCAGTTCAGTGGACATCCACAGCGAACCGGCTTCACTGCCCGCCACGATCAGCAGCGGTGCCGTGAACAGGTCCTCGACCAGGTGGAACGCGTCGAACGTGAAGATCCGCGAGATGCTCTTGGTGAACAGCTGCTTGTTCTTCGCGTTCGGGTGCTGCGCACGCGGGGTGAGGTAGTAGTCGTGCGCCTCGACCAGGTCGCGCGGAGTGCTGTCGTCCGGCTGTTCCGGAACGTACGGGATGTACGCCGGGTCGGCGCCCTGGGCCTCGGCGGTCCGCTGCTGCGCGACGGCCTGCAGTGTGGGCACCGCGGCCGCGTCGGAGTCGGTTCCGTACCAACCGCGTCGGAACGAGGTGCCGATGTTGACGGCGCTGACGGTGGTGACGGCCTTGATCCGGTAGTCGGTCAGGGCCGCGTTCACGGCGTATCCGCCGCCGGCGCAGACACCGAGAACACCGATCCGCTCGGCGTCCACGTAGTCCAGGCTCTGCAGGAAGTCGACGGCCGCGCGCACGTCCTCGACTCGCGCTGCCGGGTCCTCGAGGTGGTGGGGTTCGCCGCCGCTCTCACCCTGGAAGGACGCGTCGTAGGCCAGTGCCACGAAGCCTTCCTCTGCCAGCTTCGCGGCGTACAGACCCGCGGTCTGCTCCTTCACACCGCCGCCAGGGTGCACGGTGACGACCGCCGCGTAGCTGCTCTGCGGATCGAAGTTGTCGGGCAGAAACAGGTTGCCGGCCATGGCGATCGGGCCGTTGGGGAAGGTGATGCTGTCCATTGCTGTGTCTCTTTCTGATGGGGTTGTGATGTTCGGTCAGAGGTTGGTGTCGTAGAACGGGATCAGGGCGTCGAGAGCGAGCTTGACGGGCTCGGGCTGGTCGTACAGGTCGTAGTGCGAGAAGCCTTCGGCGACGACGAGCTGCTTCTTCTCGGAGCGGGCGCGGCGGTAGATCTCGAGGCCGTCGCGGTAGGAGCCGAAGGCGCCGGGCTTGTCGCCGACGACGACGCACAGCGGCTGGGTGAGGAGTACTTCGGCGTGGGTGAAGGCGTCCCAGCCGTATCCCGCTGCTCGTCGTGAGACCAGGCTGCGGGTGGCGCCGTTGGGCTTCTCCCCGCGGGACGTCTTGTAGTACTCGGTGGCCTCGACCACGTCGAGTCCCATCCCGGCCGCCGCGTCCACGGTGGGCGGCAGCAGATTCTCGACGTTCGGTTCGGTGCCGCGGGCCTCGGCGGTGCGCTGCGCGGCGATCGCGTCCAGTGTGGCGATCGGGTCGTAGGCACTGAAGGCCTCGTGCAGCAGGTGGCCGAAGTTGACGCCGACGACGCTGCCGACGACCTTGATGCGACGGTCGGTCTTCGCGGCGCTGATGGAGTATCCGCCGCCACCGCAGATGCCGAGCACACCGATCCGGTCGGCGTCGACGTAGGGGACGGTGACGAGGTGGTCGACGACGTAGCTGAAGTCCTGGACCCGCTGCGCGGGGTCTTCGATGAAGCGGGGTTCGCCGCCGCTGGCGCCCTGGTAGCTGGCGTCGAATGCGATGACGACGTAGCCGGCGTCGGCGAGGGCGGTGCCGTACACGTTGCCGGAGGTCTGCTCCTTGCAGCTGCCGATCGGGTGTGCGCTGATGATGGCCGGGTATTTCTTCGATTCGTCGAATCCGGGCGGGAAGTAGATGTCCGCCGCGATGTCCCAGTACGGGGTCTTGACGCTTACGGTCTCGATCCTCTCCGTGGCCATGAATTGATTTCCCTTCGTCGTCCGCCGGAGCCCGACGGTCTGAATGTCACTGCGTCGTGGACGCTGAATGTCACTGCGTCGTGGACGCTCGATGTCACTGCGTCGTGGACGATGTCCTCGACCCGCACTCATCACTCTGCTGCGATCCGCGGGGCCCTACCAGAGGCCGGTTATCGGGGGTACCGGCAGCCACTCCCTCGGGCCGTCGGAGGTCCCTAGGCTGCAGGTATGGAGATCGCCAAGGAAATCAAGGACTTCCTGACGACCCGTCGCGCACGCATCACGCCCGACCAGGTGGGCCTGCCCGCCGGCGGCCGACGTCGGGTCGCCGGGCTACGTCGCGAGGAGGTCGCAATGCTCGCCGGAGTGAGCGCGGAGTACTACGTGCAGATCGAACGCGGCGGCGTCGCGGGCGTGTCCGACGAGGTGCTGGACGCCATCGCCACCGCGCTGCGACTCGACGACGAGGAGACGAAACATCTGTTCACCCTCGCCCGCGCTGCGGCCACGAAGCCTCGCAGGCGTAAGCCCGCCCGGGCGCGCGTCGAGATGCCGGAGCCGGTCCAGGCGCTCGTCGATGCGATGATCACCGCCCCGGCCGTCGTGCAGAACGGTCACCTCGACATCGTCGGCGCCAATGCGCTCGGTCGCGCGCTGTACGCCGACGTGTACGACCGCGTGGACGGCGCACCCAACCTGGCCCGGTTCATCTTCCTCGACCGCCGCGCCGACGAGACGTTCCCCGACTGGAACAACGCGGCCGACGACGCCGTCGCGATGCTGCGGGTGGAGGCGGCGCGGTCGCCGTATTCGACGGCGGTCACCGGTCTCGTCGGCGAGCTCGCCACCCGCAGCGACGAGTTCCGCACTCGCTGGGCGGCACACGACATCAAGGCGCACCGGCGCGGAACGAAACGGTTCCATCATCCCGTCGTCGGCGACCTCACGCTGCGCTTCGAGGCGCTCGAGGTGGCCAGCGCGGCCGGTCTCACCCTGTACGGATTCACCGCGGAGCCGGGTTCCTCCTCCGAGGAGGCCCTCCGCCTGCTGTCCAGCTGGATCGCCACCGACAGCGTGGCGCATCAGCATTCCTGAAATTCCCTGAAGCGGGCTACGGCGAGTTCAGGATTCGCTCGACGATGCGTCCCTGGTGAGGGTCACGGCCACCGCGAGGAGGATGAGGACCAGCGCGAGGACGACGGCGTAGGACGGCAGCCAGTACGCCGCGACGGAGGCCGATGCGAGCACGGCGGCGCCGACGGCGCGCGCAACCCAGCCGGTGTGGGTGGTGAGCCGGAAGTAGATCGCGTGCGAGAGCAGGTAGATCGCCGGACCCGCGAGCATCAGGACGCCGCCGACCCCCGCCCGGTCGTCGCCGGCGTGGGCGAGCACCAACTCGCTGCCCGCGGCGAACATGACGAGGCCGGTGACGACGCCGTAGATCACGTTGATCCCGATGTGCACGGATCGGATCGGGTTCTCGGTGGCGGCTATATGACTTTCCACGATCTGTTCGGCGCGCCCGAAGTAGACGGCCCACAGGCAGACGAGCGCGACGAAGCACCCCGCCGCCAGCGCCAGCGTCAGTGCGTCGGAATGATGGGCGGCGATCACACGTCCCAGGGTGAGGACCGTCTCGCCCAGCAGGATGATGAGGAACAGTCGCATCCGCTCGAGCATGTGCTCCGCGTCGAACGGAAGTTGCTGCGTCTGCGTGCGTCCGCCCGGCAGCGGGTGTGCGCTCCAGGTGCCGACGAGATCGACGAGCGCGGCCACCGCCCACAGCCAGAGTCGCCATTCCGGGTCGAGTGCGGCGCCGGCCACCCAGAACGGCGCCGAGACCGCGAACCAGATCAGCACGTGCAGGAAGTGCGTGCGGAGGCTGGGCGTCGGGGCGGTGGCCGCCGCGTAGACGGCGGGGCCGATCAGTGCCAGCAGCATGGGAACGATGAAGAGCCACGGGCTTTCGTCGAAGGCGTGCCCGATGCCGGCGTTCATGAACAGGCCGAGGCCCATCACCGTGATCGTCACGGCCCGGGTGGCGGTGCGTTCGATGTCGAGGAGGGTGACCTCGAACGTGGTGAACGCCCAGACCCCGCACACCGCAACGAGGGCCACGAGGGTTTCGGCGGCGCCGTGCCAGGTCAGGTGGTCGACGAGGTGGTGCGTGAGCTGACCGATCGCCAGCACGAACACCAGGTCGAGAACAGCTCGAGCGGCGAGACCTCACGGTGGGTGCTGCGGGCTTGCCTGACCATCATGGATTCCTCCTCGGCGCCCAGAATCCTATCCGGCGGCGTCGAGGCGGACAGTCGTTTCGGCGGCGGTATCGGCGACCATCGGTTCCAGCGCGGCGGGCTGGCTGCGGTACTTGGCCTTGTACGCCGCCTCGACCGCGGCGTTCGTCGCGGGGTCGTTGGCCAGGTGCAGGGTCACGTCGGTCTCGATGCCGTCGGCGCTGATGCGCGCGACGTTGTTCCGCATCGCGTTGCGGTACCAGCCGCCGTCCGGGCCGAACGCGGACCGGATGTAGAGGTCGTCGGCGACGCGCACGACCCAGATCGGTATCCAGCGGCGCAGGGAGCCGTCGTTTCGGTAGCTGCTGATGTGCAGTTCCTCGGTGTGGCCGATGGTGTCGAGTTGGTCGCTGTGCCATGCCATGTCGTTATCTCCTGATGTCGGTGTGCGGAGGTCCGCGGCGATCTCCCTGGTCGGAGCGTAGAGCGGTTCCGGTGCGGGAGGGAGACGCTGCTGGCCCCCCTGTAGGCAGGGTTTCGCCCCTTGACATCCGCCGAATGGTGGATAATGTATTATATTGTTACTCGCGACACATGGAGGCATGCCCATGCAGCACAAGCCGCTCGACGGGATCCGCATCCTGGAGATCGGGGGGTACATCGCCCTTCCGTTCGCCACATCGATCCTGTGCGCGCTCGGCGCAGAGGTCGTGAAGGTGGAGAAGCCGGTCGTCGGGGAGGACTTCCGCCGCCACCAGAACGACGGCAGCCCCTACTTCCGCCAGTACAACACCGGAAAGCGGAGCCTGTCGATCGACCTGAAGCGTCCCGAAGGCGTTGCGCTGGTCAAGGCTCTCGTGCCGCACTTCGACGTCGTCCTCGAGAACCTGCGACCGGGCAAGTTGGCGGCGCTGGGACTCGGACCCGACGAGTGCCGCGCGCTGCGACCCGACCTCGTCTACGGGTCGGTGACCGGGTTCGGCTCGGGCGGCCCGCTGGCGAGCCGCCCCGCCTACGACACGATCGGGCATGCGTTCGGCGGTCTCTATTCCCTGTTCGGCGACGACGCCCGGCCACAGCTGGCCGGCGGGCTGAGCGCGGACCTGATCACCGGTCTGAGTACGGCAACGGGTGTCCTCGCGGCGCTGGTCGGACGGCTGCGTACCGGCTCGCCGCAACACGTGGAGACGTCGATCATGGAGGCTGTCAGCGTTCTGGCGACCGATGGGATCACGCAGTCCTTCGAGCTGGGATACGACCCGAGCAGGCAGAGCAGGCATCCGCAGGCGCAGAACTTCTGCGTCAAGACTGCCACCGGGGAGTACCTGGCCGTCCACCTGTCGTCCTCGCAGAAATTCTGGCGCTCGCTGTGCACGGCGATGAACCGGATGGATCTCACCGAGGATCCCCGCTTCGCCGAGTACCGCCCCCGGGAGTCGAACTACCATGAGTTGGCCAAGATCGTCGAAGCCGAGTTCGAGCAGCAGTCGCTGCAGCACTGGGAGGACGCCCTCTCCGCCGCGGACGTGCCGTTCGCCCCGGTGCTGTCGATGACCGGATTCGTCGAGCACGAGCAGGTGGAATGGCTCGAACTGGTCGAACCACAGCAGGACGGGCTGGCGCTGATCCGGCCGCCGTGGCGGTTCGCGGGCGAACGCCCCGATCGAGCGGGCACCGCGCCGCGGGTCGGCGCCGACAGCCGCGACGTCGCCGCGGAGGTGTACTCCGCCGAGCAGATCGACGACCTGGTGCAGGCGGACGTTCTGTTCGTCGAGCCCTGAGCCTGATCGTGCCCGGGGCACACATATTCCGTATTCGAACGACGATGGGTGAGTAATCGATGTCTGCCGATGTATCGACCGAAGGGATCGTGGTGGGTCCCGTCGACGACGAGTCCGCCGTGCTGGAGAACCTGCTGGCGACACGGTGGAGTTGCCGCGCGTTCGAGCCGCGCGAGGTCCCGCGACCGCTGATCGAGCGCATGTTCACGCTCGCGCAGCGGTCCGCGTCGTGGTGCAACACGCAGCCCTGGCAGGTCGTCTTGACCAGCGGTGCGGGAACCGAGCGTTTCCGCGACGGTCTCGCGGAGTACGCGCAGCAGCACGGCGCCGCGTTCGAGTTCGATCCGCCTGCGGAGTACCGCGGGGTCTACCGCGACCGGCGCCGGGCCAGCGGGTGGCAGCTGTATGAGGCCGTGGGGGTCGAACGTGGTGATCGCGCCGCGTCTGCACGCCAGTCGTTCGAGAACTTCCGCCTGTTCGGCGCTCCGCACGTCGCGATCATCACGACCGACGCCGAGCAGGGCGTGTACGGCGCGGTGGATTCCGGGCTGTACCTCGGCACCCTCCTGCTCGCGGCGCGGAGCCTGGGGATCGCCACGATCCCGCAGGCTGCCCTGGCGAGCCAGTCTCCCTTCATCCGTGAGCATTTCGGCATCGCGGACGACCGCAAGATTTTGGTGGGGATTTCCTTCGGCTACGCCGATCTCGACCACCCGGCGAACAGCTACCGGACCGCACGCGCGACGCTCGACGAGGTCGTCACCTGGCAGGACCGGTAACGACCTATTCGGTTGCCGTGGACGGTGTATCGGTGGCAGGACCGGCCGGGGCGCGGTCGGTCGCGGCCACGATCGCGAGCAGGCGCAGAGCCTGCTCGGACGGTGACTGCGGTTCCGCGGTGTACCCGACGAGGGACAATCCGCCCGCGCCGGTGATGTCGAAGACGTTGTAGGTCAGGGACAGGTCACCGACGTCCGGATGGCGGAACTGTTTGACGCCGTGCTGATGGGCCTTCACGTTGTGGGCGGCCCAGCGTGTGCGGAATTCCTCGCTCCGAGTAGCGAGTTCGCCGACGAGCCCGGTGACGACGGTCGAGTGGGGTGAGTGTGCGGCCTCCACCCGCAGCAGGGCCACGGCGTCGTCGGCCGCGGTGTTCCACTCCGGGAACACCGCGTCGGCGTGCGGGTCGAAGAAGATGAACCGGACGAGGTTCGGCACTCCCGTCGCCCGCGCGAAGACCGGCGCGTAC
>NZ_JBHUSF010000300.1:0-11341 GCF_042673295.1 Rhodococcus sp. NPDC057014 | reverse complement strand
TCAATCCGGGTCTCGAACCGGAGATCACGGACTCCGACCTCGATCTGGACACGTTCATCCCGGACGCCGACAACGCCGGCTACGACATGCACGATATCCTGCTGCGGATCTTCGACGACGGCGAGTTCCACGAGATCGGCGGGCAGGTGGCGCTGAACATCATCACCGGCTTCGCCCGGGTGGACGGCCGTACGGTCGGGGTGATCGCGAACCAGCCGCTGGTCGCGGCGGGTGCGCTGGACGCGCAGGCCTCGGACAAGGCCGCGCATTTCATCCGCATCTGTGACGCCTTCGACATCCCGCTGGTGTTCGCGGTCGACACCCCGGGGTTCCTTCCGGGGCTCGAGCAGGAGCGGATCGGTGTCATCAAGCGTGGTGGCCGGTTCATCTTCGCGTTCGTGACGGCGACGGTGCCGAAGGTGACCGTCGTGATCCGCAAGGCCTACGGCGGCGCCTACGCCGTCATGGGCTCGAAGCAGTTGGGCGCCGACATCAACTTCGCGTGGCCGACCGCCCGCATCGCGGTGATGGGTGCCGAGGGCGCTGTCGACCTGATCGGTCGCAGGCAGATCGAGGCCGCGGGCGAGAACGCGCCCGCCGTCCGCAGGCAGTTGATCAACTTCTACAACGAGAACATCGCGACGCCGTACATCGCCGCGGAGCGCGGATACATCGACGCCGTCATCGAGCCCGCCACCACCCGGCTCGAGATCCGCAAGGCGCTGACGATGCTGCGCGACAAGACGGTGCAGCGTAACCCGCGCAAGCACGACTTGATGCCGCTGTAGTTCGATGGCTCTGTAAGTGATTTCCGCACCCGCGGTCGGCGGTCATGCCGACCGCAGGTGGGTGTCGGTGTGCACGAACACCGGTGGCCGGGGACGCGCCGCGGCCAGCGTGTACGCGGCGCGTAGATCGGCGAGAACGGTCGCCGGGTCGGTCCGGATCTGCTCCGGCAGGTGCGTCACGACGACGATTCCCTCCCGCTGCATCCGCGCCCGCCGCATCCTCGTCGCCTCGTGCAGTTCGGGCGAGAAGTGGTACTTCGGCGAGTCGATCTCCCAGGCGACGGCGACGTCGTCGAGCCAGCCGTCCGGCCGGGCGACCCACAGCCCGGCGGCGGACAGCACGTCCGCGTCGTGCCGCATCGGCGGAAGCCCACTCGTCGCACACAACGTGTGCGCGTGGACCCGGGCAACGGAATGCGCGTCTTCCGTCAGTTCGCGCAGAACGGCCCGGGGCAGGTGGCTGTCGCGGTCGCTGCCGTGTGCGAGTTCGCGGACCAGTTCGCCGACCGTCGCGTCGCCGCGCCGGATCCCCTCGGCCAGGAGCGCGTGACAGGACTCGGCCGCGACCGAGCGACGTCCGGCGTCCAGGAGGCAGCGCGGCGGCGGAGCAACGCGCAGGAGCCCCCGGTGGACGGGTGCGGGCAGGTGCCGCGTCCGCTCGACCTTCACGTACGACCAATCCCGGCGATGCCGGGTGGACGGGATGAGCAGCAGCACGTCGTCGCGGTGTGACGTCGCCGGGTAGCCGAACGCGGCCAGCGCGGCGTGACCCGACAGGAGCGCGTCCGGGCCGCCGTATTCGAGCGCCGCCAGGTTGCGCTGCAGCGTCGTCGGTGGCCCGTCGTGCAGGAGGACGACGCCGGGGAGGATCCGCTGCCAGGGACCACCGTCACGGCAGCGCGCGGCGATGGTCCCCCTCTCGACGCCCAGCCGCTCCAGAGCAGCGGCCCGGACCACGCCGTGGTGACCGGCAGCGGCTGTTCCGGGGAGGTCTTCGGCCCAGCTTTCGGTTCGCATGGGTCCGAGCCTGCCCCGGGCGCTGCGGTCCGCGGCCGAAAAGCCCAGGTCGGAAATTGGCCTGTGGATGGACGGAAGGTTGTGGACAACTCCGCCCCCGTGCCCGCTACGGGGTGGGGTACACCCGCAGCGTGCCCGGCTTCCACAGCCCGGACCGGGTGGCGGTCTCGGTGTCGACGGTGGCCGCGGTGGCGTCCGGGTAGTACCGGTCGAAGCGCTCGAGGGAGCCCCAGTCGCGTCCCCAGTCGTCCCGCATGTACGTGGGGATGGCGGTGGCGCTGGCGAGCAGTTCGGTGAATCCGAGCGGGCCACCGTTCTCCGCCGACTGCCAGGTGTCGGTGGAGCTGACGGCCAGCGGACGGTCGGGGAGGATGCGGTAGTTCGGCATCTCCGCCACGCCGTACTGGTGGTCGAACGGACGCTGGCACGGGAACTGCAGTCCGACGGCCCAGTCCAGCAGTACGGGCTGCGAGCTGCCGATCGTCGAGTTGAGGGTCTCGAGCTTCGGCACCCGCGGCGGGGTGAACGCCAGCCACTGGTCGCCGGTGAGGTTGGGGTCGTTGGCGACGATCCGCACGGAGTCGGCGTCGGGCGACAGTTCGCTGATCGGCACGCGCAGGTTGCGCCACGACGGTGCGGGCCCGATGTCCTTGGGCAGGTAGGTGCCCTGCGCCTGGACGGTGCCGTCGGGCTGACGCTTGCCGTATTCGAGCAGCAGCGACTGGCCGTACGTGAGGGCGCCGGTCGCGTCGACCGACCAGATGCGGCCCGCCGCGGACATGACGATCAGCGGGGTGTCGTCGCTGCGTTCGGGGAGGGCGTACCAGCTGGACGACAGTGTCGCCGGTTCCTGCACGCCTTCCTGGTAGCTGCCCATGACGGGTGTCGTGGCCGGGTCGAGCCCGAACGGCAGCTTGGCGGTGCTGCCGTTGACGCCGACATTTCCGGTGCCGCCGCTGGTTCCGGCGCTCGATCCGGTCTCGAAGGAGGGCCCGACGCTCTGGTTGTCGGTGTTGCCCATGCCCTGCTTGACCTCGACGTAGTCGGCGGTCAGGTCGGACGGAACCCCGTTGGGGGAGAAGCCGACAGGGTTCGCTCCGCCGAGCGGGTCGGCGGGGTTCGCGAGCGGCGCCGCGGGATCGTTGATGGGCGTGAGGTTTCCGCCGTTGGTGTCGCCCTCGACGAGGACGTCCTCGGCGAGCCCGCACGTCTGCCCGGTGAGGGAGTCGAAGTTGGAGCGGGCCAGCGAGTACGCCGGGTACTGGGAGACGGCGCCCTTGAGGAGGGAGAGAACTTCGAACAGCACCATGATGCCGGCGACGACGGTGAGCGGGGCGGCCGCGAACTTCCTGATCCGCCTGCCCTTCTCGGTGTTCGCGCGGACGGGCGGCGCGGCGAATCCCTCACGCAGGTACTGCCAGGCGGCGAGTGCGACGGCCAGCCCGAACAGGACGAGGAAGAACGTGTTGGACTGGCGGCCGCCGAGGGAGACGGTCTTGTCGAACCACGGCACGCCGTAGCTCGAGACGTACCAGTAGCCGTTGATGCCCGCGAACGTCAGGGCCAGCATGAGCAGCAGGCCGGCGAGGAAGATCGTCCGGTTGCGGCGCGAGCGCAGCGCGGACGCCGACACCGCGACGGCGGTGAGCGCGGCCAGCGAACCGGCGATGCCGGCGTACGCCCCGAAGTGGTGGGTCCACTTGGTGGGGTTGAACATCATGAAGAAGATCGTGCCGAACACGACACCGAGCAGGCGCCACGAAGGTCCGGTGGCGGCACCGGGAATCCGCTTGCGGCGCAACAGGATGAACAGTGTCGTCAACAGGCACAGGATCATCGTCAGGAACGCGAAGCGGCGGGCCACGGAACCGTCGACGGTCGGGACGAACAGGTAGTAGTAGCGCAGGAAGTCCTTGTACCACTCGAGGTTCGGGCCGATCAGGGTGCGGACCCGGGTGGCCTCCATCACCGCGGCGATGGTCTGGTCGGCGAACACGACCACGAGGACGATCGTGCCCGCCGCCGCGATCGGCGCCAGCAGCGGCAGCGTCCCCACCTGGCGGTGGCGCTTGACGACGATCCGGACGAGCGGGCGGGCGCCGGCGAGCAGGGCGGCCACACACATCAGACCCGTCGGAGCGGCCGCGAGAGTGAATGCGCCGATCAGGACGGCGACGGCGGCGGGGAGGAGACGTCCGGTCGCGATGGAACGCTCGATGGAGCACCACGTGAGCAGGGCGCCGAGCGCCACGATGGGCTCGGGCCGCAGACCGTTGTTGTAAGGCAGCCAGAACGCGAGGAACACGAGTCCGCCGGTCCACAGCGCCACCTTGTTTCGCCGGACCGACCGGCCGAGGCGCGGAGCGACCTCCCGGCTGATCACCATCCAGCACAGGATCCCGGCGATCAGGGCGGGCAGTCGCATGAACGGGCTGGCCGTCGAGATCTTGGCCATCGCCGCGAGGACGTCGTAATACCAGCCGAACGGCGCCTCGGGGACGCCGAACCAGCGGAAGTAATTGGCCATGTAGCCGGCGTGGTCGGAGACGCGGGCCATGGTGAGCAGGTAGCCGTCGTCCGACGTGTTCGCGCCGATGAAGTGCCACAGCACCAGCGTGCCCACGACGATCGTGTCGAGTCCGGTGAACTTCCACCAGTGCGACGGCAGGAAGTTGCGGTGCCCGCGCCCGTCCGTGCCGTCGAGGCGGCCGAGGGCGACCAGGGCGATCGCCGTGGCCAGGAGGGCCACGATCATCGCGACGAGCTTGATCAGGGTGGGGCTCGACGAGAACCGGGAGTCCACGTTCATCGTGAACGACAGACCGGCAGGCGCCGCCCCGTCGCGGAGGTCGCTGAACACACCCACCACCTGCGGGCGGAGGTCGCCGGTGAGGGAACCGGCGATCGGGTCACCGGTCGGCGTGGTCAGGCCCACGAACTCGGCGGACGTCGCGTCGATGTTCGATGTGATGCGGATCTCGCTGCAGGCGCCCGACTGCACCTGCTCGCGGGGCGCCGTGGCGATGGTGACGTTGCGGTCGAGCACGTCCACGGACTTGTCCGACACCCGCACGAACATCGCGTTCAGCGCCGCGCCCTCGCCCTGCGCGGGCGCCGTGGCCAGCAGGATCCCGCCCTGCGGGGGAAGCCCGGCCACCGCCGAACACGGGATCGACGCCGACAGGTCGATCGGGACCTGCGACACCAGCGGTGCCTCGAGGTCGCCGACGACGCCGTTCTCCGGCCAGTTCACCGCTGCGGTCGTCTGCTGCACCGGCATGAACGGCGTGGCCACTGCCAGCACGAACCCGATGAGGCCGGTGACGATGGCGATCAGACGAGCGGTCCGGTACTCACTCCGCCGGTCCTGGCGAGCAGGCGGCGAAGAGGCTTCGGGATCGGAGACGGAAGTTGTCAGAGCATCGGGCACGGTTGTCGATGGTATGTCAGGAACCTGAGGAGGCATATTGCCGCCTACCAGAGGGTAGGGGCGGTTCTAGTAGTAGCGCACCGGTCCGGCCGACCATGTGCCCGACCTGGTCACCTGTTCGGATTCGACCTGGGCGGGTGTCGCCGACTCGTCCAGCGGCGTGTACCGCTCGAGCGAACCCCAGTCGCGGTCCCAGTCGTTCGACAGGTAGGTCGCCAGGGTGCTCGCCGACAGCAACTGGTCGGTCCAGCCGAGCGGGCCGCCGCCGAACTTGTCCTGCCAGGCATTCGTGGACTCCGCGCCGATGCGGTCGGGCAGGACCCGCCACTGCGGGACCTCGGCGACGCCGTACCGGTGGTCGAACGGGCGCTGGCAGGGGAACGCGAGCCCGACGGCCCAGTCGAGGAGCACGGGGTCGGTGGACCCGACGACGGTCTGCAGGGTCTGCATCTTCGGCACCCGGGGCGGTGTGACCGCCAGCCACTGGCCGGGGTCGGTGTCCGGGTCGTCGGCGACGAGCCGCACCGTGTTCGCCTCGGCGGGGAGCTGATCGAGCGGCACCCGCAGGTTGCGCCACGACGGGGACGGTCCGATGTCGATCGGGTCGACGGTGCCGAGCGCGGTGACGGACCCGTCGGGACCGGTCACCCCGTACTCGACCTTCAGGCTCTGGCCGGGGGTGACGACGCCGTCCGCGTCGACCGACCGGATGCGTCCGGCCGCCGAGATCGTGAGGATCGGTGCGTCGTCGCTGCGGTCGGGCAGCCCGTACCAGCCGGTGGTGAGGGCGGCGGGTTTCTGCTCCCCGCCGGCCTGGTAGCTGCCGAGGACGGGGGTGCGGGCGGGGTCGAGACCGAACGGCAGCGTCACGGTGCTGCCGTTGACTCCGGCGGTGGCCTCGGTGCCGCCACCGGTGCCGGAACTGGTGCCGGTGGTCGTTTCGTCGGTGTCGGTGTCGACGGTGTTGGCGCCGCCGGTGGCGATCTTCTCGGAGTCGGCGGTGAGGTCGTCGACGATGCCGTTGGGCGTGAAGCCCTCCGCGGACGTCGCGCCGAACGCGCCCGCACCGCTCTGGTCGGTGACCGGGGTGAGCGGCTGCAGCAGTGCGGCGGTGGGGTCGGTTTCGACGAGGACCTCGTCGGCGAGCGCGCACGTGCCGCCGGTGACCGATTCGATGTTGGCCTTCGCGATGGAGTACCCGGGGTACTGCGCGACGGCGCCCTTCAGCAGCGACAGCACCTCGAACAGGACGACGGCACCGGCCGCGACGGTCAGCGGCGACGGCGCGAGCATCCGAGCGCGCTTCCCGTTTGGCCTCCTGCCCGTCTCGTAGGGCTCGCGGACGTGGTACCAGGCGGCGAGGAGCAGCGTGAGGACCGTGAGCCCGAGGAACAGCGTGGAGAAGCCCTTGCCCGCGATCATCGGCGGCTTGTCCCACCACGGGACGCCGTAGCTCGAGACGTACCACCAGCCGTTGGAACTGGTGAACGCGACCGCGAGGATGAACAGGACACCCGCGGCGAACAGGGTGCGGTTCCGTTTGGAGCGGATACTCGCCGCCCCCACGCCGACCGCGGCGAGCACCGCGACTGACCCGGCGAGGCCCGCGTACACCCCGAAGTGGTGGGTCCACTTGGTGGGCGTGAACATCATCAGCAGCAGCGACGCGAACACGATGCCGAGGATGCGGCGCGACGGTCCGATCGCGGTCCCCGGCACCTTCCCCTTGCGCAGGATCAGCATCACGCAGACCACGACGCACAGCAGCATCACGAACACACCGAACCGGCGGGCCAGTGAGCCGTCCGGGGAGATCCCCATCAGCGAGTCCCAGCGCAGCCGCTCGTCGAACCAGGCCACGTTGGGGCCGAGGGCGGTGCGGACGCGCGTCGACTCGAGCACCGTCGCGAGTGTCTGATCCGCGAAGACGGCCACCATGACGACGGTTCCGGCGGCGAGGATCGGCAGGATCTGGGACGCGAATCCCACCCGGTGGCCGCGCGCGATGATGATCTGCAGGATCGGCCGCGCACCCGCGATCAGCGCCGCGATGCAGATCAGCCCGGACGGTCCCGCGGCGAGCGAGAACGCGGCGATCAGCACGGCGACGGCACCGGGAAGCAGTCGCCCGGTGGCGATGGCCCGCTCGATCGAGCACCACGTGAGGAGGGCGCCGAGCGCGATGACCGGTTCGGGGCGCAACCCGTTGTCGTACGGCAACCAGAACGCCAGGAAGACCAGGCCACCGGTCCAGAGGGCAGTCCTGTTGCGGCGCACGGCGACACCGAGGCGGGGAATGACCTCCCGGCTGATCACCATCCAGCAGAGCAGCGCCGCAAGCAACGTCGGCAGCCGCATCCACATGCTCGCCGTGCTCACCTTCGCCAGCGCCGCGAGCAGTTCGTACGACCAGCCGAACGGCGCCTCGGGGACGCCGAACCAGCGGAAGTAGTTGGCCATGTAGCCGGAATGCTCCGACACCCGCGCCATGCCCAGCAGATAGCCGTCGTCGGACGTGTTCGCGCCGACCACGTGCCACAGCAGCAGCGTCCCGATCACGACGGCGTCGACGCCGGTGAACTTCCACCAGTGCGCAGGCAGGAAGCGGCGGGCGCGCCTGCCGTCGATGCCGTCCACCCGGTGCAACGCGTACAGCGACGTCAGCGTCGCGAGGACGCACACGATCATCGCCAGCAGTTTCAGCAGCGTCGGGCTGGACGAGAACCGGGAGTCGAGGTCGACGTGCACGGTCAGGTCGGCGGGCGCCGCCCCCTGCAGGTCGGTGAACAGGCCGACCATCTGCGGTCGCTGGTCGCCCTCGATGGAACCGGCGAGCGGTTCGGCCGTGCCCGTGACCTCGGCCGACGTCCGCTGGTAGTCGGACGTGACGGTGAGTCCGGTGCAGCCCTGCAGGTCCGCGGCATCCGCCGAGATCAGGGACCTGCCGCGAAGGGTGACGTCGACCGTGCCGCCGGCGCCCGCCTTCACGACGAGGCCGTTCTTCTCGAAGTCGGGAGCCCGGTTCGGGAGGGTGGAGACGACGGTGCCGCCGTCGGGCCCGAGTTGGGTGAACACCGAGCAGGGAATGTTCACCTGCATGGCCAGCGGTGTGTACGAGACGAGTGGTGCCTCGACGCTGCCGAGCGTGCCGCCCTGCGGCCAGTCGATCGTCGCGGCGTCCTGCTTCACCGGCAGGAACGGGGTGGCCAGCGCGAGAACGAAACCGATCAGGCCGGTGACGATCGCGATGAGCCGGGAAGTGCGGATGCTCCGGACGTCGGGCAGCGGCGGTTGTGGCACAGCACGATGGTAGTCACCCGTGAGTACTTGTTAACGTCCGGCGGTTAACAAGTACTCACGGGTGGCGCAGCGCCCGCACGTCCCACACCCACACGCCGTCGACGGGTTTCGCGGGCGCCCCGACAAGTTGCCGGACCGTCTCACGCAGGACGCGATCGTTCTGAGTGTGCGGCAGGACCAGGACGTCGGCGTTCCAGAACTTCAGGTCGGTCAGCGCCTGGGCCCTCGTCGCGTCGTCGATGGCCGGCACCTGGCCGGACGACTGCGCGGACGCGAGCAGTAGTGCGGTGGGGCGGTCGTCGGGCCCGTACTTGCCCCGCTGCTCGCTGCCGGCCGGGCCGACGAAATATCCACCGGCAATGGGGAATGCGAGATCCTGCTCGGTCTGCCAGCGCAGCATCCGGGCGTTCTCCGGGGAGGGGAGCGGCACCGTGACGACGGAACCGTCGGTGACGTAGTCGCGCCACGTGCCGTCGGCGAAGAAGTTCGGTGCGGCGTCCCGCTGCACGACGGCCAGGGGTGTCGGCGTCAACGGAAGCAGCGCCACCGCGAGCCACCCGGCCCACAGCAGCGTGGTGGTCCGCTGGCCCTCGCGGGCGGACGCCAGGGCGCGGTCGGTGCCCAGTGCGAGCAGCAGGGCGGCGGCGGGCAGACAGCCCATCGCGAAGCGCGATTCCAGGACGGATTCGAGGAGCGGCAGGTGTGAGATCAGCTTCCACGGCAAGGGAATTCCGGTGTCCCAGCCGCCGATCGTGAGCGACGTCCCGAGCGACAGGACACCCATCGCGGCGACCGTCGCGGCCGCGGCGCGCGCCAGCGGCATCCGCCACAGCCACAGTGCGGACAGGCCGAGGAGAATCAGCAGGGGCCAGCCGAAATACGCGTTTTCCTCGGTTGCGTTCATGCTGAACTCGGCGGACCCGGGTTCGCCTGCCAGGGAGGACGTCGGGAAGCTGGTGAACGATTCGGTGTCGTTGCCCACCGGGCCGTGTTCGATCGCCCGGTAGCTGTCGGGTCCGAAGAACTGCCACCACAGGGGAACGGCGGCAATGGCCAGCGCGACGCCGCCCGCGATCGCAAAACCCTTGATGCTGCGCCTGACTGCCGCGAATGCGGTCCGCGGGCGCGACGCCGCGAAGGCGACCCCGAAGACCGTGAACGCCAGCGCGTAGATCAGCAGGGGTTCCTCACCGAGGAAGATCTGGTACGCGATCAGCAGTCCCAGCACGATGCCGTCGCGCACGGGTCGCGCGCCGCTGCCGAGCCTGATCACGGCGAGCGCGATGAAGGGCAGCAGGAACAGGGCTACGAAGTTGGGGTGCCCGTTGGTGTGCGAGATCAGGGCCGGTGCGAAACCGCACAGGCCGCCGCCGACCGCCGCCGCGAGTCGCGAGGACACGACGTGCCGCGAGAAGACCCAATACCACGCAATTGCCGTGCCCGACAGGCCAAGTGTGAGTGCCAGAGTGAATGTGACGTTCGGTCCGAACAACAGTGTGACGGGCGCCAGCGGAATGCTGATGCCGAACATCGCCGTGTTGCCCATGAGGTTGACGCCGAGCGGATAGTTCTGCAGGTCGCTGGACAGCGGGTTCTCCAGATGGACCAGTGAGCGTGCGGCGACGGCGAAGAACCACTCCCACATGGTCTGGTCCTGGCCGCTGCGCACCAGATAGCCCGTTCCGAGGTGTTTCCACTGGCGGGCCAACACGAATGCGGCCAGGCCGACGTAGAAGGCGACCGCTGCGACATCGGCCGGGTGCGGCCGGAAACGGGAGCGGACGGGGCGAGCGGTGGTGCTAATGCTCTCGGCGGGCCGAGTCGTCTCGACCGGGGTGAGTATCTCAGTCACGCAGCAGCGCCTCCGGTTCTCGGGTCGATGTCAATCGGTCGAGGGTACCGGAGGTCGCTGAGAGCGCCCCGGGTTGCGATCGGGTAATTGTTGCATGTATCACATCAAGTTGATTTGTGAACTTCTGATCAATACAGGGATATTCTTCTGCCCCACTGGTTACGCTCAGCATGCTTTTCCGTATCGGTTGCAGTGCATTCTGAATGGGGTCGGCATGACGGACATCAGCACATCTCGATTTGGGTTCAAACGCTTCACACGGACGGTTGCAGTCGCAGGCATCGCAACGCTTGCCATGGTCATGGGCAACGGCTCGGCGTCGGCCGGCGTGGACAATTCCAGTTCCGTGATCGATGCACGAGGGAATCGCATCGAAGTCGTTCAGGGCGACACGGTGTATCAGACCGTACCGCCGTTGGACGGCGTTCCCACCAGCGTGGAGTTCTTCCACAACGGCTACGCCGGAGTGGCCATCACCGGCCCGAATTCGGAGGAGTTCGAGGGCACTCAGCTCACCGTCGGGTATCAGATCGGTTACCCGGTCGCACTGGCAGGCGCGACGATCGTCCTGAACACGCCCGGTCTCGGGTTCGCGATCGGGTCGAGCAACGGAATCGACCTGGGTCTGCTCCCCGAGCTCTCGTTGGGCCTGAACGCGGGGACCAACGTCGAACTCGCCGGCGACATCATTCCGTCGCAGGAACTCGACATCGACCTGGAGCCCGGTGGAATCACCACGGTTCCGATCCTCGAGGGTCAGGAGTTCGACGGATCGGCGGCTGTGGTCAGGATGCAGGGAGTTCACGGCTCCATCTCCGGTGCTATCGGGCCGGTCACCATCCGTCCGTACGCGATGGCCGTGACGGAGAACGGTGACACCGTCATGACTTACGGTGTGCCGCAGAAGCTCAACTAGGCAGCCCGTCCGACAGGGTGCCTGACAGGGGTCGCCGG
>NZ_JBHUSF010000299.1:0-11430 GCF_042673295.1 Rhodococcus sp. NPDC057014 | reverse complement strand
GTCATCAGAGCCTGCCGCGGACGTTCACCGATGCAGTGCTCGCGGCAGTCCACTAGCGCCCTCCGGTGAACAGAGGCGCCACGGTTCCAGCAGGGTTTCGTAGTGTGCCCTGGTGAAATCGTGTGTTCCGACGAGATCCGACACCGCGTGCGCAGCCGCCGCGTCGCGCACGGCGGTCGCGAGATCGGCACACATCCGCTCGTCCTCGCGCAGGGTCACCCCGTCCATGTAGTGGCGTTCCCACGCGGCGTCCTGGGCGCGGTACCAGGACCTGATCCGGCCCGCTTCCGACGCCGCGTCACGTGCGCAGATCCAGGCGCCGAGGCGCCGGCGGCCGTCGACGGCGCTGCTCGTCCGCGTCAGTGCTCCGAACCGTTCGTCGACGAGTGCTGCCGCATCGACGGCGTGCCGCACGACGTCGTCCCAGTTCGGACCGAAGGCCTGTTCGCATTCGTCCTCGGTCACGGTGAACGAGTCGAGGGCGGCCAGCGCGTCGTCCAGCACGTCGAGGCGGAGAAGGTACGAGTCCGGCAGGGCGCGTCGGCTCAGTAACTGGAATGCCACGAACGCGTCGCCGCGCACCCACGCACAGTGCACGAGAATGTCGAGCACCGACAGTCGGGTCTCCGGCGCGTACGCGCCGCGCGCCGGAACCGGGTGCTGCCGGATGAAATGAGCGGCGCGGGCGGGGAGAAGTCGGAGTTCGTCGGTGATCATGTCAGCACTCGACGTAGTTGACGGGGACGTTGACGGCGAGACCACCGGTGGACGTCTCCTTGTACTTCGACAGCATGTCGGCGCCGGTCGAGCGCATCGTCTCGATCACCTGGTCCAGGCTGACGCGGTGGGTCCCGTCGCCGCGCAGGGCCATCCGGGCGGCGTTGATGGCCTTGCCTGCCGAGATCGCGTTCCTCTCGATGCACGGAATCTGGACGAGGCCTTCGATGGGATCGCACGTGAGGCCGAGGCTGTGTTCCATGGCGATCTCGGCGGCGTTCTCCACCTGTTCCGGTGTGCCGCCGAGGATCTCGGCCAGTCCTGCCGCGGCCATCGACGCCGCCGAACCCACCTCGCCCTGACAGCCGACTTCGGCGCCGGAGATCGACGCCCGCTCCTTGTACAGCGACCCGATGGCGCCGGCCGCGAGGAGGAACCGGACCGCGGTCTCGTCGGGGTCGGCCCGGCCGGCGGGCGTGTAGTGGACGGCGTAGTGCAGGACGGCGGGGATGATGCCCGCGGCGCCGTTGGTGGGGGCGGTGACGATCCGCCCACCCGACGCGTTCTCCTCGTTGACCGCGAGCGCGACGAGGTTGACCCAGTCCTCCGCGAACGCGGGATCACGATGCGGGTCTTCCTGATCGAGCCGGAGATACCAGTCCCGGGCGCGGCGCCGGACGCGCAGCGCACCGGGAAGGAGCCCGTCGCGGGAGATGCCGCGCCGCTCGCACTCGACCATGACGTCGCGGATGTGGAGCAGCCGGTCGCGGATCTCCGCGGCCGACCGGGTTTCGCTCTCGAACTCGAGCATGACCTGGCTGACGCGGTATCCGTGCCGCGCGCAGATGTCGAGGAGTTCCTTCGCGGACCCGAACGACGACCCGCTCGCCGGCGCCGGCCGGTGTTCCGTGCTCTCGGCTTCGGTGACGACGAACCCGCCACCGATCGAGAAGTACGTCTCCCGATGGACTTCCACGTTCCCGGCCGCATAGGCCGTCACTGTCATCCCGTTCGGGTGGAACGGCAGGATCGTCAGCGGATGAAGCACGATCTCGTCCTCGGCCAGCGCGATGTGGTGCGAACCGCCGAGCGCGATGCGCCGCGTGGTCCGCATCGCCTCGAGCCGCTGCTCCATTTCCTCGGTCTCGATCGCCTCGGGCCGGTACCCTTCGAGACCGAGCAGGACCGCGGACATCGTCCCGTGCCCGGCGCCGGTCGCGGCGAGCGATCCGTACAGGTCGACGCGGACATCGGTGACGTCGTCGAACGCGCCGAGCGTGCGCAGGTCGGACACGAATCGCGCGGCCGCGCGCATGGGTCCCACGGTATGTGAACTCGAGGGGCCGACACCGACGGAGAACAGGTCGAACACGCTGATGGTCATCGGATTACACCGCCTCGCTGAGTTCGGTCGCGTACTGCGCGGGTGTGAGGAGTCCGTAGGCGGACGACGTCGGCAGGGGCAGGATCGCGAACAGCCAGCCACGGTGGAAGGGATCGTCGGCGACGAGTTGCGGATTCGCGACGGCGTCCTCGTTCGTCATCGTGACGAGCCCGCTGATCGGCGCGTGCACGGTGACGGCGCTCCGCGCGGACGTCCAGACGAGGGCGCAGGGGGCGCCGGCCTCGATCGTGCTGCGTACTGCCGGAAGTTCCAGCCGGACCGCCTCGACGTCGTCGAGGGCCGTGTCGGTGACGCCCGCGCGGAGCGGAAAGTCGGAGAAGTTCTGTCCCGGTGCGAGGGCCACCCAGCTGTGCGTGGCCGTGAACCGTCGATCCGAGGGAATCTTTCGAGCTCTCATGCCTTTTCCTTTGACAGTAGGGCGTTGGGGTCGCGGACGTCTCGCTGGTAGTCAAACAGGTAGGACATTGATATATCAGTAATGGTGATAACGGTAGGTCAGGCATCGAGGTGGGTCAAGAGGTGATCCGGGGAAGGTTCGGAAGCGGAGCGGCTACGGCCGGAGGGTGGCGGGCAGCACGCCCTTGAGCGAACTCGTCACGGCCAGTGCCTCGGCGGCCAGGAGGTCGCTCGGCGTGAGGATCCGCTCGCGCATCACACCGCGGTCGAGCTGCCACGACCGCTCGACACCCGGCAGGCATCCCGACGACAACGGCGGCGTCCACCAGGCGCCGTCGATCCGGGCGGCGAGGTTCGCGATCGTGGTCTCGGTGACGTGCCCGAGTTCGTTGACGAGCACGACGTCGTCGGCATCGGGGTTGCGGCGACGCCGGCGGTCGTACCGCTCGCGGAGCGTCGTCTTGTGCCCGAGGAGGATGTCGAGGGAGTCGACGGGCTCGTCGTCCAGGACCAGGGATACGCAGGCAGGCGCGACCGGCGCCGCGAAGACGTCCACGTCCACCTCGCCGTCGCGGTGCAGGCGAACCCGGACCCGGGCGGCTCCGGCGCACGACAGCTGGTGTGCGAGGTGGCGCCGGACCTCTCGTTCCCCGAACTCGTACCCGAGGACCGCCGCCGAATGGGCGAGGCGCGACAGGTGACGGTCGAGATGCCGCAAGCCCGTGCGGGGATCGTGATACATCGTCTCCATCAGCTGAACGTCAGCTGTGTCGATCGTCGCGAGCCCCGCTGCGGCGGACACGGAAGTGTTCACAGGGCGGGGTCTCGATTCGGTGCGTGACTGGAGATGGCGGGACCACGATATACGAGCGCACGGTATACCGATACCGCGTCCACGGTGGCGGCGACGTCATGGACGCGGAGGACGGCGGCGCCGTTCTGGGCGGCGATCATCGCGGCGGCCACCGAAGCGGCCTGGCGGTGGTCGACGTCGCGGCCGGTGATGGCTCCGAGCATGCCCTTTCTCGACAGGCCCGCCATGACCGGAAGTCCGATCTCGGTGATCTGCCGGAGTTCGGACAGCAGCCGGAGGTTGTGTGCCAAGGTCTTGCCGAATCCGAAGCCCGGATCGAGCAGGATGTGCTCACGCGGGATCCCGGCCGCGAGACACGACTCGAGGCGGGCGACGAGGAACTGTCGGACCTCGTGCACGACGTCCCGATATCGCGGTGCGTCCTGCATCGTCGCCGGATCCCCGAGCATGTGCATCAGGCAAACCGGGACCTGCAGGTCGGCGGCAGCCTGCAGAGCGCCGGGGAGCCGCAGGGCGCGAACGTCGTTGATCATCGACGCGCCGGCGGCGACCGCCTCGCGCATCACCTCGGGACGTGAGGTGTCGACCGAGATCGGGACCGACGTGTGCCGGGCGAGGGTCGCGACGACCGGCACCACTCGGCCCATCTCCTCCACGACGGACGGCGGGCGGGATCCCGGGCGGGTGGATTCGCCGCCGACGTCGAGGAGGTCGGCGCCCTCGGCGACCAGGGCCAACGCGTGTTCGACCGCGGCCGTGGTGTCAGAGTGCCGGCCCCCGTCCGAGAACGAATCCGGGGTCGCGTTGACGATTCCGCAGACCAGGGGAATGTCGCGTGCGAGCGCGCCGAGCAGTCGCTCGGCGCCGGCCGTCGGGGGCGCGTGCACTATCGAACGGTGGCGCATGGTGCGAACCTCCTTGCAGAGACCGGCCCGGGGGGACGCCGTCATGTCGCCCCCCGGACCGAGAACTGTCGCGTTACACGGGATCGACGCCGAATTCCTCGGCGGCATCGATCAGCCACGCCGCGAGGTACCGGGCGAACGAGGACCGCACCAGGATTCGGTAGTCGGTGCCGCTGTCGTCGAGCGCGATCAGCACGACACCGGCGAGACCGAGCATCGTCTGCACGGCCGATCCCGGACGGAACACCTTGGGGTGCAAATCGATCGAGCAGCCCTTGGCGAGGATGTCGCGGGCGTGCGCTCCGGTGAGCCGGATCGTCGTGCGCTGCCCGGAAACGTCGATCGCGGCGCCGCCGTGGGGGGTCACCGCGGTGCGCAGCGTCCCCTCGAGTTCCTCGGGGGACTGGGATCGCGTGGTGATCAGCCACTCCTCCGGACCGAGCCAGACCGCGGTGACTGCGCTGCCGTCCACGCGGGTCGACGGTGTCGTGGGCAGGTCCACACCGAGTGCGGCGCCCGCCGCCGCTCCACCGGGGCCGCTCGGGTCGACCCACAGGTCGACCATCGAGACGAACGGTTCCTCGGTGATCCGCACCGATTCGGGGAGCGCCGAGAACTTCTGGTCCCAGCCGTGCAGGGGGCTGAGCGGGGTGAGGGTGTCAGCCATCGCGACGTGCTCCTTCGGGATCGACGAGAACGGAACCGGTGACCTCCACGGCCACCAGACGGCCGTCCACCGGGACGTGCAGGGTGTCGCCGACTCGCGCTCGGCCGCCCTTGACGAGGGCGAGCCCGAACGGGCGGCCGAGTTCGGCGCTGAGGTAGCTGGAGGTGACGTGCCCGAGCATCGGGACCGGCGCGGGTGGCAGGTTCCCGTCCAGTACCTCCTCGATGATCTGCGCACCCTCGGGCAGCACGGTCTGCTTGTCGAGCGGCAGCAGTCCGACGAACTGTTTGCGCAGCGGGTTCTGGTTCTCCTGCCGGCTGAAGGAGCGCTTGCCGACGAAGTCGGCCTTCTTCTTCGATACTGCCCAGCTCATCCCGAGGTCCTGGGGGGTGACGGTGCCGTCGGTGTCCTGCCCGATGATCGGGTAGCCCTTCTCGGCGCGCAGGACGTGCATGGTCTCGGTGCCGTACGGGGTGATGGCGAACTTCTCGCCGGCGGCGATCAGGCGCGCCCAGACCGCGGGGGCGTGCCAGCCATTGACGTTGACCTCGTAGGCGAGCTCGCCGGAGAAGCTGACCCGGGCCACCCGCACGTGCAGGTCGCCGAGGGCGGTGTCGCGCCAGGCCATGAACGGAAACGCGTCGTTGGTGACGTCGAGGTCGGGGAAGACCTCACCGATCACGTCACGCGATTTCGGTCCGACGACGGGGAAGGTGGCCCACTGTTCGGTGACGGAGGTGAGCCGGACCTGCAGGTGGGGCCATTCGGTCTGGAGCCATTCCTCCATCCAGTCGAGGATCTTCGCGGCGCCGCCGGTGGTGGTGAAGACCTGGTAGCGGTCGTCGGCCAGGCGCATCACGGTGCCGTCGTCGATGACCATGCCGTCGACGCCGCACATGACGCCGTAGCGGACCATGCCGACCTTGAGGGTGCTCATCATGTTCGTGTAGAGCATGTCGAGCAGCACACCGGCGTCACGGCCCTGGACGTCGATCTTGCCGAGGGTGGAGCCGTCGAGGATGCCGACGCCGGCGCGGACGGCGGCGCATTCGCGCAGCACCGCCGCGTCCATGTCCTCCCCGGGCAGCGGGTAGTAGCGGGGACGCTTCCACTGGCCGACATCCTCGAACACCGCACCGCGGCCGACGTGCCAATCGTGCAGGGCCGTCACCCGTTCGGGGTCGAAGAGGGCGCCGCGACTGCGGCCGGCGAGGGCGGCGAACGCGACCGGGGTGTACGGGGGGCGGAACGTGGTGGTGCCCAGGGTCTCGATCGGGCGGCCGAGGAGTTCGGCGGTGATGCCGGAAGAGATGACACCCGACGTCTTGCCCTGGTCGTGGGCGGTGCCGATGGTCGTGTAGCGCTTGATGTGCTCCATCGACGTCATGCCGGCGCCGACCGCGCGGGCGAGGTCGGCAACCGTCGCGTCGCGTTGGACGTCGACGAACTGGGTGTCCTGCCCCGCGACATCGGGGACCCGCCAGAGCACCAGGGGCTTCGTCGACTCGGGTGCGGCGGAGGTGTCGGTGTCCGCGCCGGGGGCGGAGGCGTCGAAGTTCAACGCGCTCAGAATTTCCCGGCCCGCCCACTCGCCGTCGTGCAGACACCCCGCCAGGTCGAAGATGCCGTTGGCGGAGCCGGCGACGGAGACTCCGTCGAGGGTTTCGCCGGGCACGAACGCGCCCAGGGTCTCCTCGTAGCGGAGCTTGCCGCGGGCCTGGGAGAACAGGTGCACGGCCGGGTTCCAGCCGCCGCTGACGAGCAGTGCGTCGCAGGCGAGCGGAACCGCGGTGCCGGTGTCGTCGTCGCGGGAGGTGACGAGGGCGTGGCTGACCCGGCCGTTGCCGCGGGTGCCGCAGACGACGGATCCGGTGCGGACGGGGATCCCGCGCGCCTCGCATTCGGCCAGCCGGTGGGCGGGGGCGGTGTCGCGGGCCTCGACGATCGCGTTGATGCGGACACCGGCGTCGTGCAGGTCGATCGCTGCCTCGTACGCGCTGTCGTTGGTGGTGAACACGACGGCCTGCTCGCCGACCTTGACGCCGTACCGGTGCAGGAAGGTGCGGGCGCCGTGCGCCAGCATGATGCCGGGGCGGTCGTTGTCGGTGAAGACGACGGGACGCTCGTGCGCTCCGGCGGCGACAAGGATGTGCCGGGCCCGGATCCGCCAGACACGCTGGCGACTCAGGGCGGCCGGGGCTTCGACACCGAGGTGGTCGGTGCGACGCTCCAGGGCGAGGACGAAGCCGTCGTCGTAGTTGCCGAACGCGGTGGTGCGCTGCAGGTGCAGCACGTCCGGATAGGTGGCGAGTTCGGCGACCGCGGCGGTGACCCAGTCGAGGGCGGGGGCGCCGTCGATCAGATCCGTGCTGCCGAGAAGGTCACCGCCGGCTTCGCTCTGCTCGTCGACGAGGACGACACGCGCACCGGCCCGGGCCGCGGTGAGCGCGGCGGCGAGACCGGCCGGGCCGGCGCCGGCGACCAGGAGGTCGGTGTGCACGTGCTTGGCGTCGTACTTCGCCGAATCGGCGATGGTCGCGAGGCGTCCCTGACCGGGGATGCCGCGGGCGACGAGGCCGTCGAACAACTCGATGGTGGTGGCGAGCAGCATCGGCTCGGGGAAGGGTTCCTCGATCTGCACGAGTCCGCCGGTGTCCTCGGCCCACGCGGCGGTGATGCCTCGGGGGCGGCCGAGTTTGATGCTGGTGGTGACCTGGTGGACGCCGTTCGCGAGCAGGGCCGAGCCGAGCGTGTCACCGGGATGACCGGTCAACTCTTTGCCGTCGAACGTGAAGGTGTAGGAGGTGTCGCGGTCGAGGCGACCGCCCTGGCGGGTGCGGAAGGGTGCGTTCACGATATCGTCGGCTTCTGCTCGTCCAAGCGGTAGACGCTGTGGAATCGGTAGGTGGCAGTGTCTCGTACGGCGTTGAACCAGCGCCTGCAGCCGGCGCTGTGGTTCCACCGTTCGGCGAAAAGACCTTTCGGGTTCGCGCGGAAGAATACGAAGTGCGCCCATTCCTCGTCGGTCAGCGACTGCGGGTCTTCCGGGTACACGACGTGGGCTTCGCCTCCGTAGTGGAACTCGGTTTCCTCACGGGACCCGCACCACGGGCATTCGATGAGTTGCATTGTGGCTCCTGGCTAGTGGGCGACGGCGGCGGCGCCGTGCTCGTCGACGAGGGCGCCGGTGACGAACCGGTCGAGGCTGAACGGCGCGATGAACTCGTGCGGTTCGTCGTTCGCGATGGTGTCCGCCAGGCACCAGCCCAATCCCGGGGTGGCCTTGAATCCGCCGGTGCCCCATCCGCAGTTGAGATACACGTTGTCGTAGGGGGTGCGGCCGACGATCGGGGAGGCGTCGGGGCACACGTCGACGATGCCGCCCCAGGTGCGCAGCAGATGCGCCCGGGCGAACACGGGGAACAATTCCACAGCGGCCGCCATCTGGCGTTCGATGATGTGGAACGCGCCGCGCTGGCCGTACCCGTTGTAGGAGTCGACCCCGGCGCCCATCACCAGTTCGCCCTTGTGGGCCTGGGAGACGTACACGTGGATGGCGTTGGACATCACGATCGTCGGGTGCACCGGCTCGAGCAGTTCGGACACCAGGGCCTGGAGCGGGTGGGACTGCACGGGGGTGCGGATGCCGAGCATGTCGGTGAGGGTGGAGGTATGCCCGGCCGCGCAGAGCGCGACCTGCCCGGCGGCGATGTCGCCACGGGTGGTGCGGACCCCGGTGACCTTGTTGCCGTCGGTCACGAAGCCGGTGACCTCACAGTTCTGGATGATGTCGATGCCGGCCTCGTCGGCGCGGCGCGCGAACCCCCACGCCACGTAGTCGTGCTTCGCGATGCCGGCCCGCGGCTGATAGGTGGCACCGAGCACCGGGTAGCGGATATCGCTCGAGATGTTCACCAGCGGACACAGCTTCTTGACCTCGTCGGGTCCGACCCATTCGGCGTCGATGCCGTTGAGCTTGTTCGCCTCGACCCGGCGTACGCTGTCGCGGACATCCTGGAGGCTGTGCGCGAGGTTGAGGACGCCGCGCTGGCTGAACAGGATCGGGTAGTCGAGGTCGTCCTCGAGACCCTCCCACAACTTCAGGGCGTGCTCGTAGATCTTGGCGCTCTCGTCCCACAGGTAGTTCGAGCGGATCAGCGTGGTGTTGCGGGCCATGTTCCCGCCCGCGAGCCAGCCCTTCTCCAGGACGGCGACGTTGGTGATGCCGTGGTTCTTGGCGAGGTAGTGCGCGGTGGCGAGACCGTGTCCGCCGCCGCCGACGATCACGACGTCGTAGGACTTCTTCGGTTCCGGGTTACGCCACAGGAAATCCGGGTGGTCGGGCAGGTGCGCGCCGGGTGGCTGGGTGGCACTCATCAGTTCGCCTCCGTGAGGTCGGGGTAGAGCGGGAACGCGGCGGCGAGGGCGTCGACCCGGGTACGCAGGTCGTCGAGTCCGGCCTCGTCGGTGGCGGGGCGCAGCGCGTGGCTGATGATGTCGGCGACCTCGGTGAACGCGGCCTCGTCGAAACCGCGGGTGGCGAGAGCGGGGGTACCGATCCGCACCCCGGAGGACACCATCGGCGGGCGGGGGTCGAACGGGACGGCATTGCGGTTCACCGTGATTCCCACGCGGTGCAGCCGGTCCTCGGCCTGCTTGCCGTCGAGTTCGGACTCGCGCAGGTCCACCAGGACGAGGTGGACGTCGGTGCCGCCGGAGACGACGTTGATACCGGCGGCTCGCGAATCTGCTTGCAGCAGGCGGTCGGCGAGGATCTTCGCACCGGCCAGGGTGCGCTCCTGACGTTCGCGGAACTCGGGTTCGGCGGCGAGCTTGAACGAGACGGCCTTGCCTGCGATCACGTGCTCGAGCGGGCCACCCTGCTGTCCGGGGAAGACGGAGGAGTTGAACTTCTTCGCCAGCGCCGCGTCGTTGGTGAGAATGACGCCGCCGCGGGGACCGCCGAGCGTCTTGTGCGTCGTCGACGTCACCACGTGCGCATGCGGGACGGGGGAGGGATGCAGTCCGGCGGCGACCAATCCGGCGAAGTGCGCCATGTCGACCATCAGGTAGGCGCCGACCTCGTCGGCGATCGCACGGAACCGTGCGAAGTCGAGCTGGCGGGGGTATGCGGACCAGCCGGCCATGATCAGCTTGGGGCGGTGCTCGCGGGCGAGGCGCTCGACCTCGTCCATGTCGACGAGGTGGTCGTCCTCGCGGACGTGGTAGGCGGCGACGTCGTACAGCTTGCCGGAGAAGTTCAGCTTCATCCCGTGGGTGAGGTGACCGCCGTGGGCGAGGTCCAGTCCGAGGATGCCGTCGCCGGGCTGCAGCAGCGCCGCCATTGCCGCGGCGTTGGCCTGCGCCCCCGAATGCGGTTGCACGTTCGCGAACTCGGCGCCGAACAGTGACGTCAGGCGGTCGATCGCGAGCTGCTCGATGACGTCGACGTGCTCGCAACCACCGTAGTAGCGGCGTCCGGGGTAACCCTCGGCGTACTTGTTGGTCAGCACCGACCCCTGCGCCTGCATCACCGCGAGCGGGGCGAAGTTCTCACTGGCGATCATCTCCAGGGTGCCCTGCTGTCGCTCCAGTTCGGCCGCGATCGCCCGGTGCACGGCGGGATCGAGATCGGCGAGCGAATGAGTCAGCGTCGGGTTCGCTGCTGCCACCTCGGTGAGATGTGCGGTGTCCACGGTCATGGTTCGCCTTTCTGGAAGGTCAGTTGAACTGGAACTGATATATCAACTGGAAAGTAGCGTAAGGTCAGTACCGGACAAAGGTCAATAGCTCCGGAGAATCAGGGAGACGGAACATGAGCCTGGCGCATTCATCGGTCGCGGACACGGCATCGAACGGCGGCACCAACGCCGACCGCGCGTACGAGATCGTGCGCGAACGCCTGGTCATGCTCGACATCCGTCCGGGCGAGCCGATCAACGACGACCGCCTCGCCGAGGAACTCGGATTCGGCCGGACGCCCGTGCGGGAAGCGCTCAAGCGCCTCGAACGGGAGCGTCTCGTCATCGCCTACCCCCGTCGTGGCACGTTCGCCACCGCCGTCGACATGACCGACCTCGCCGACATCTCCGAGATCCGCAAGCAACTCGAACCCACGGCCGCCGCCCGGGCGGCGCGCACGGCGTCGCAGGACGCACGAGCCCGGCTGTCCGCGCTCGCCGACGAGATCGCGGAGATCGACGACAGCGAGGACCCGCGCGACGTCCTGCGCAAGGACGTGCGGGTTCACCGCGAGATCTACCGGACGTCCGGCAATCCGCACCTCGAAGACATCCTCGTCAGCCTCGACGCCCACGCCACGCGCATCTGGTGCCTCTTCCTCGACCGGCTGCCGGACGTCGCCGCCCACGTCCGCGAGCACGTCGCCCTGCTCCGGGCCATCGTCGATGGCGACGAGGACACCGCGTCCGCGCTCACGTTGTCGCATGTCGCGGGGTTCGAGCGGGCCATCCGCGACCTGCTCTAGGCGCTTCGCGCCCGTGAGTGGTTAACGAGTCTCTGGACT
>NZ_JBHUSF010000298.1:0-11461 GCF_042673295.1 Rhodococcus sp. NPDC057014 | reverse complement strand
GAACAGCACGAGGGTGGGGGTCCCGCCCCGCGGCGGCAGACTGGAGACGATGTCGGTCATGATCGGCAGTTCGTCGTTGTAGCCGCCGATTGCCTTGTAGTCGATTCCGCCGTGGACGCCGCCGAGATGCAGGAACGTATCGCACCAACTGTCGACCTCGTGCACGGCGATGTCGGGCAGGCGCGCGAAGTTCTTGGCGTAGAGATACGGTTCGAGGCGACCGTCGTCGTCGATCTGCGTGGCCACCGGCACCATCCGCTCGACCACCCGGTTGATCGCCCGGGTCGAATACTGACGCCGCATGCTGCCCGTCTTGTCGATCACCAGAACGACTCGGGCGCGCGTCTCACCTGCATCCTTGTGCAGCAACACCTTCGCGACTTCACGCTTGCGCATGTCGAGCTTCTGCCGCTTCTCGAACGTCAGACCCAGCTCGTCCGGCACCGTTCGCACGGCAACATCGTCGGCGGAGTCGGAATCCGTCACGTCGACGCCGTGCTCGGTGACGAGGACAGCGAGCCCGCCGTCCCACCCGGCCGAGACGTTGCGCACCTTCCATCCGGAACCACGCCGATACACCTCGACGAGTACGGCGGCGCGCTCGGTGCTCAGCCCGGACGCGTCCGCCCCCAGCGACACCCCGGAGTTCTCGATCACAACGCCCAACCCGACGCGATCGGCGAGACTGCCGGGCACCGAGTCGTCGAGGGCGACGGCGATACTGAGCTTGTCGATGTCGGCGGGCACCGCCGCGAGATCGAGGTCGACGCCGTCTGCCGCTGCCAACCGCACGGCCCCCTCGGGTGAACTGGGGTTGTTGAAGAAGACGAAATCCCCGTCGGACCGCACCCGTCCGTTCGCGCCGAGTTGGAAGACCATCAGGTCGACCTCGCCTCGGCGGGCACCGGCGACCGCGACACTCGTCGGCGAACAGACGATCTCGACGTTCTCGCCGCGCGCAAGACGTGTCACGGTGCACTCACTTTTCGTGGCCGGTCAGCGAATCCAGCACCGACGCCCGGTGCAGGGGGTGGTCCGGGAGCCGGTCGGGGGTCAGGATCCAGTCGTTGCGCGTCCACGGGTCGGAGACGGTGAGAACCCCCGACGTCGGAACCTGCTGCGCGATGCGTTCGAGCACCGCGACTCCCGGATCCGAAGCGGCGCCGACGCTGTCGCCGACGATGATCAGCGACGTCCCGACCGCGGGACCGTGGTCGGCGAGGTGCACGATGCGGGCGGCGTCCTCGGCGCCGTACCCGTGCGGGAAGTCGCCGAGGATCACCAGCCGGGGTTCCGGCAAGTTGTCCCGGATTCCGCTGCGGGCCGCCATTTCTGCGAGGTCGACGCTTTCGGACAGCGCGGTGAGCCGGGCGGTGATGTCGGAGGCCGCGGACACGACGGGCGAGGCCAGGAGCGCTCCGAGGGGTTCGGTGAACGTGCGCAGCGAGCCGCTGAGGTCGACGACCTCCAGCCGCCCCGCCGCCGCGGGCGATGCCACCAGCATGCGCGCGGCCAGTGCCGCGACCACCGGTGCGGCCTCGGCCGGTTCGCCGACGATCCACAGGGGACGCCCCAGCGGGTAGTGGACGCAGAACGGGATCCGCAGTTCGCCGAGGTCGGGTGCGGACAACTCGCCGAGCCTCAGTCCGTCCGTCACGGCGCTGCTCGTGACCGGGTTCGTCCACGCGGCGGATTCGAACGTCGCCAGCGATCGCGGCAGCAGCGGGTCGATGGCGCGGAGTTCCTCGGCCAGTTGCGAAGTCTCGCCGTCGAATTTGCGTTGCGCCTCGGCGACGAGGTCGTCGCAGCGTTCCTGCGCCCTGGCCTGCGACTGCGCGACCGCCGGACTGTTGCGGGTGGACGGGTCGGCCACCGACGCGGACAGTTCGTCGTCCAGCCGCGCCTGCGCGTAGTCGCGGGAGGATCGGAACGAGGCCGCCGACCGGGCGGCGTCCTCGAAGATCATCCACGCTC
Organism: Rhodococcus sp. NPDC057014; assembly: GCF_042673295.1. NCBI lineage: Bacteria > Bacillati > Actinomycetota > Actinomycetes > Mycobacteriales > Nocardiaceae > Rhodococcus > Rhodococcus sp. NPDC057014. The sequence goes on along the minus strand of NZ_JBHUSF010000298.1, from coordinate 9,487 downwards.
TCTCGAACGAGTGGGCCGGGTCGAGCGGGATGCCCGCCGGGCCGTCCGTCGCCGGAACCTCCTCGGCGACAGGGTGCGCGGGTTCGTCCACGTCGACGCCGTGCCGGGTGAGGAGTTCGGCGAGGCCGCCGTCGTATCCTTGCCCGACGGCGCGGACCTTCCAGTCGGTGCCGCGGCGGTAGATCTCCAGGCAGATCGCGGCCGCCTCGGTACCGACCAGCGGGACGTCGAAAACGACCACGGTACGGCCGCTTTCATCGGTGAGCGTGGCCGACAGGGCCTCGCGGGCCAGCGTCGCCGGACCGCCCGGGGATGCCGGATCGACACTGACCACACAGAGCACGCCCGCCGCGGCGGCGTCCACCTCGTCCAGTTGCAGCCGGACCGTTCCGTCCGCGTCGAGTTCCACCCCGGCGCCGCGCCGCTGGTTGTAGAACACGAAATGGTCCGAAGACAGCGCGCGGAGATCGCCGTCGACGATCAACGCCGAGACGTCGACCGGTGACGCGTCGACTGCGCGGAAACGCAGTACGCGCGACGGCAGCGGGGCGTTCTGCCCCGGAACGAGGTGGACCGTCACCAACCGCCCCTAGACGCCGAGGAACCGGCCGAGTTGAGGCGCGGCCTCACCGGCGTGCTTGGCCTGGATGCCTTCACCGATGGCCTGCAGCTTCCATTCGCCGCCCACCCGGTACACCTTGGCCATTACCATTCCGGTGAACGGCATCCCGCCCTGCAGCGTGAACCGGGCGAGTTCGGCGTTCGACGTGGTGTCCACCAGGCGGCAGAAGGCGTTCTTGACCTGCTCGAACGTGTGCCCGCGGTACGACGTCACGATGAACACGATGGTCGAGACGTGCGGCGGAATGCGGGTGAGATCGACGAGGACCACCTCGTCGTCGCCCGCGCCCTCACCGGTGAGGTTGTCGCCCTGATGCCGGATCGACCCGTCCTTCGACGTCAGCTGGCCGTAGTAGGCGACGTCCACCATATTGTTGTCCGCGAACAGGACCGCCGACGCGTCGAGGTCGACGTTGGCGGAACGGTTTCCGAACATGCCGCGCTTCTCGATCGGATCCCAGCCGAGTCCCATCTGGATGTACGTCAGCGCGACGCCGCCGTCCTTGCGGAGCGTGACCTTCTGGCCCTTGCTCAGGCTGACCGGCCGCGACTTGGTGAGGCTGACCTCGGCCGGAGCGGCCGGAGCGGCCGGAGCCGGGGGCGCAGGCGGTGCCACCGGTGCAGCGGCCGGCGGCGGGTAGGCAGCAGCAGGGGCGGCCTGCGGTGCCGGTGGCTGCTGGACGGGGGCGGCCGCCGGTGCGGGTGCGTCGTCGACGGACACACCGTGATCGGTGACGAGCGCGGCGAAACCACCGGCGTAACCCTGACCGACGGCCCGCACCTTCCAGGCGCCCTGGCGGCGGTACAGCTCGAGCGCGATGACGATCGACTCGGAGTTCAGTCCTTCGATCCGGTACTCGTACAGCGCGTTTCCGGCACCGTCGGCGACCCGGGCCGTCGGCGGCGCGAAGCGGCCGAAGTTGCTGGTGGCGTCGTCGAGTGTGATGACCGCGCGCACCTGGGCGATGTCGGCGGGCACCGCGCCGAGCGACACCTTCAGCGACGCCGCCTGTCCGGGGGCCCCGGGCACGAGTTGCACCCCGGGACCGGACGGCTGGTTGAAGAAGACGAAGTCGGCATCCGACCGGACCTTCCCCGAATCCGTGACGAGCAGCGCGGACAGGTCGGCGGCGGCGGTCAGCTCGAGGGAGACGATGACGTCGTCGACGCTCAGTGGGCCGTTCTGGCCCTTGGCTAGCGGAGTGGACACTGCGGTGGTTCCTTCACTGTGGGAGCGTCGGGTTTGTCCCGTTTGGTCTATTTGCCTACAACCTACAAAAGAGCGCCGGCGGCCGTCGTCCCCGCACCCCGCCCGACGCGGTCCGAGAACCAGCGCAGGATCTCCTCACCGGCGGCGATCCCGCTGCTTCCGGTCACGGACAGAGTCGGATGCTGCCAGTCGAGCGTTTCGAGTTCGCCGTGCCGGGGGCGGATCGCGGCGTCGGCGGCACTGAGCATGTTGGCGTCGAGCGCCCCGTCCCCCGCCGCGAGCACCGGCGCTTCCGGCGCGAGCACGCCGTCGTCGACGAGCCGGGAACGGACCTCCGCGACCGCACGGCTCTTGCACACCGCGTCGGGCATCGTGTAGATCTTGCGGCCCTGGCGGGACGCTCCCCAGCCCCGCTCCCCGCACCAGTCGTTCCACTCCTCGACGAAGCCCGCGGGCATCGCGTCGAGGTCCACGACCAGGTAGGAGAACAACTCGTCGGCCACCCGGGACGACCGGACCCAGCTGTCGTCGATCCGTCGGCTCAGCTCGGCCCCGACCTCCACGAGCGACGCACCGCCGTCTGCGATCGCGATGTCGACGCCCGACCGCCAGCCCGCATCGGGGACGCCGTCGACGAGAATGTTCCCGCCGTTGGTGGTGATCGCGTACCGCCACGGCGCCCCCGGCAGGTCGATGCGCTCGAACTGCGCGACGGTGCGCGTGGTGGTGGGCACGACCACGGCGGACGCGGTGAGCGTGCGCAGCATGGCCTCGGCGGCCGACGTGACGTAGGACAGCGGTTTGCCGTCGTACACCTCGACGCACAGAAGATCGTCGTCGCCGGCCGCGGACGCCACGTCGCTTTCAGTGACGGCGAGTTCCATCGCCGCGCGCGAGTAGATCATGGTCCGGTCGAGGTCGGTCGCGATCAGCGCGGTCATGTCACATCCTTGATCAGGCCCATGCACGAATATGCCAGGCCGGGAACCTCTTCGACGGGAACCGAGCGCGCGGCGGCGAGTAGCCGGATGTGTGCGTGCTCGGGGGCGTCGAGGTCGCGGACGAGCACCCGCCACGGCACCCGGCGCAGCAGCACCCGGGTGGTTTCGCCGACACCGGGCTTCACGAAGTTCACAGTCGAGATTCCGTACTGCTCCCGGACCGCCTCGACGGACTTCCAGCCGTCCCAGGTGGGGGTCCGGTCCGACCGCAGCAGTTCCTCGACGTCGCCGGGTACGTGCTCGCGCACGTCCGCGAAGGACGCGCTGACGGCGTCGAGGAGGTGATTGGACACGTCCTCGCCCGCGAGGTGCGCGTAGAACTTGGCGCCGTGGAAGTCGCCGGGGCCGATCAGTGTGTCGTTGAGGACGGTGCGCGACACCAGACCCGACACGGTGGAGTTCAGGCACGCCGACGCGATCAGGAAGTCGTCGCGGGTACCGAACGTGCGGACGCAGTGCCCGGGATCCGCGAGGACGGCGAGGTCGTCGTCGAACTCGGCGCCCCCGGCGTCGCGGTACTCGGCGAGTGCCTGCGACAACTCGCGGGCGATGGCGCCCTTGCCCGTCCAGCCGTCGACGAAGACCACGTTCTTCGGATCGTGGTGACGCGCGAGGTAGTCGAGCGCGACGGCGTCGATCCCGCGGTCGCGGACGATCGAGACCGCGTAGTGCGGCAGTGTCAGGCCGTGGACGTCCCGCGCCCAGCGGCGCATGAGCACGCCCACCGGGGTTCCGGCGCGCGCGAGGGACACGAGGGTGACGTCGGTGCCCCGTTCGGCCAGCACGAGGTCGGTGACCGTCCCCACCGCGCGCGCGAGCCGGATGGAGCTGTCCTGCAGCACCTTCTCGAACAGTTCGCGGTACTCCGCGTCGGGCTGGTATTCGATGGGCAGCGTCTCCGCGTAGTGGGCTTCACCCGACTGGATGCGGCGCTCCCGCTCGGCGACGTCGGCCTCGAGGTCGACGTGCGACAGGTCTGTGAGCAGCCAGCCCACCTCGCCGGCGGCGTACGAACCGAACGCCGGGCCGGTCAGCGGTGCCGTCACGACGAGGCTCCCGCGCGTGCGGCCCGCAGCGACCGCGGGTCGGCGCCGGACACGACGGCCAGCAGCACATCGGTTCCCGCCGCGGTGAGGACGTCGAGGAGTCCGCCGCGCGCGGTGAGACGGTCGGTGTCGGCGGCGGTGTCGACGACCGCGACCACGACGGCGTCCTCGTCCGGCCACTGCGCGTTGTAGACGAACCGAGGCTGCTCTTCGCCGTCCTCGGGGGCGGTGAAGCGGAATCCGCGGCGCAACGGGTATCCCGGCTGGTCGAGCACGTAGGCGGGCGACCGTGTCGTCGTCTGGAACCGAACCCGGAACCCGGATGCGGCGAGCGTGTCCGCGAGCCGCAGCGGAAGGTACATCAGCTCTTCGTGTCCGACGACGATCACCGGACGCTGCGGGTCGAGACGGTCACGGAGCGCCGCGGCCGCCGATGCGACGGCCGCATCGAACGCCTCGGTGTCCTCCCGCAGGAAGCCGTGACGCCCGCCCTCCGGAACTGCCGCGGGCCAGGGAATGTCGGCCCGCTCCACGATCCCGGTCCGCGCGCCGACGGGGTTGAGCACGGGGTCCGGGAGCGCACCGACGGCGTCGATCAGCCCGTCGGGAAGCTCGGTGCGCCCCGACGCCAGACTCACGCTGTCGATCTGCACACCGAGTTCGGTGGCCGCGGCGTCGACGGCGTCCCGGTGGCTCTGGTCGCGCATGTCGACGAGCGACGCCACGACGTACCGGCTGCGCGGGTTCTGCCGGTGCAGCGCGCGGATCGCGTCGACCGCGGTGGCCCCGGTGGAGATCTCGTCGTCCACGAGGACGAGCGGACGATCGCCCGCGAACAACTCGACGGACGTCGGCTGCAGCTGGTGGCTGGTCGCGTGCGAGTGCCCCTCCTCGAACCCGGCGGACGTCCCGATCTCGGGGACGTCCCGGCGCGTGGAGTGCAGGTAGCACCGGGCGCGCAGCCGCGCGGCGACGCAATGACCCAGACCTGTTGCGGTCTCCGCGAACCCGAGCACGACGGGGTCCGCATCCGGTCCGAGGACATCGGCGACCAGATCACCGAGCCGGTCACCGGCGCCGATCACGGCGCCCGGATCGGTGGGCACGTGCTTACCGAGGACCGTCGAGACGAGCAGGTGGGCGCGTCGCGGGTTGCGGCGCAGACCCGGCTCGACGAGTTCGGGGATCGTCAGACCCGAACTCGAATCCCCGTGTGCGAGCGTCAACCCCAGATGCTCCGTGGCCCAGGGCACCGCGCGGACGGCGGTGGGTGAACTCATCGGACGGCCAGTGCGGTCAGCAGATCCACGAACGTGATTCCTTCGTTGGTCACTCCGAACACCTTCGCCCGGACGAGTGTCTTCTCGGCCCAGCTGCGGTGCGGGCGCATTTCGTTCATCTTGTTGCGGTACCCCGACGCCTGGACGCCGCCGACGCCCTCGGCGCCGAGAATGTCGAGCGCGTCGTGGTACTCCTCGTGCGTCACCGCGGACAGGGCGTGCACGGCCGCGACGTGCGTCGGGTGGATGACGGTCTTGCCCTGGATGCCGTTGGCACGGTCGAGGGCGATCTCCCGGAGCAGACCGTCCAAGTCCCGGCTGACCAGTTGCTGACGGAACCGCACCTCGTCGTGTTCCTCGAACGGCGTGGCGCGCAGGGTCGGCCGGAACATCCGCTCGTGATCGGCGAAGTACTCCCACACCGGACCCGTGATGACGTGCCCGGTGTCGTCGGCGCGGCCGAGGAAGTTCACGATGGCGGCAATCGCGTCCGCGACCACCCGCACGTCGTAGATCGTCAGGTCGCGGTCGCGGCGGATGCCGAACGTGGCGCACATGTCGGTGGCGCCGATGCGCACGGCGAGAACCCGCTCGCGGTGTTCGACGAGCAGTGCGCCGATCTTCGCGAGTTCGTCGTCGCGGGTCTCGCGGTGCACCAGAGCAGGCGATTCGAGCACCGGCATCGCATACAACTGCTTGCCGAGCCGCTCCGACGCCGCGGCCAGCTCGTCGAGGAACGCGCCGCCCGTCGCACTGCCGAACTTGGGGAACACGAACCCGGACAACACCTCGACACCCGTGGTCAGCAGGCCGGCGATCCGCCGCAGGTCCTCGGCGGCCCGCACCCGCACGAACAGCTGCATCCGCGCGCCACCGCGGGTCGCCAGCAGATCCAGTGCGTCGACAGCGTTGAGCAACGCCGATTCCACCTGGTCGTCCGCCACGGCGTCCTCGAGGTCCAGGACCATCGAGCAGACGCCGTCAGCCGACCGGCGCAGGATGGTCTCCGCGAGGTCGGACCTGTTCGCGGGCACGTACAGCGTCGCGCCCAGCGCAACGGCCAGCACCGTGCGATCCTCGTCCGGCCCGAGCGCCTGCGGAGCGTGCAGGAACAACCGCCCGTGCGTCTCCGGATCCAGATGATGGAAGTGCCGCACGTGCCGCACCGCCGTCGTCACACCGGACGGCACCGCCGTCGTCACAACCTCTTCGCTAATGCTCATCGTCCCCCCGTGTCATCGCTGCCCTGTGTGTCCTCTCATCTTCTGAACCACCTCGGCGATGAACGCCGACACGGCATCGAGCTGGGTGACGTACGCCCAGTAGTCGGGATGCCGCCCGGTCAGTGTCCCTGCAATTCGGTCGATTCGCTCGAGCTGAGCGTCCAGGACCGACCCCCATTCCCTCACGAGCCCACGATTGACAGCCAACATCTGGGCGTCGCGGAGGCGAAATCTGATCTCGTTCTCCTTCGACCGCGGGTTCTCCCGGACCTCCCGGAGCAACAGCAGACGATCGGTGACGCCGTCGACGTTCGCCTCCGCATCGACCAGATGAGTCCGCGCCGCGGCCGTCAGATCCAGCGCCCCCTCGGGATTTCCCGCGGTCAGAGCCTTCTGCGCCTGCTGCAGATCGGTCTGCGCCTGCTCGATGTGCCTACGGCTCTCGCGGTCGTTGTGAACGAGATCCGCCGAACTGGCCGCGTTGAACTCGCGCAGCAGAGCCGAATAGGCGGGCGCCAGCCGTTCCGCCCGCGTCTGCACCGCGGCGATCCTCGTCGTCACCGACGACACGGCGTGCGCGGCATCTCGCTCCTTGGACGGAGCCGCCGCCAGCGCCTTCTCGAGCGCCGCCGACTCCTCCCGCACCCGCGCCGCAGCGGTGCGGACCGGGTTCGCGCCGCGGGCGCCCTGCAGCGCCACGACCGCGGCGTCGAGTGCGGCTCCCCGGTCGCGCAGCGACGGGTAGCCGGCGTACGCGGCACCCTCGGTCTGCACCCGGTGCTGCGCCGCGGCGGCGACCTGCAGTGCCTGCTGGGCGACCTGGGGTACGGCCGCCAGCATCGCGGTCGACTCCTCGAGATGGCCGCGATGTGTGCGATAGAACTCGTCGAGGATCTGCGTCGCCGCCACCAACTGCCGCGTCACGTGCTCGAAGGCGGCGGCCGACTCGGGTGACTGGACGTTTCCGAACCGGTCCTCCGCCTCCAGATACGCGGTGGCGGCCTGGTAGCAGCCGTCGCGAACCGGTTCCCAGGCCCGCCGGATTCCACGTTCCGGCGTCAGCTCTGCGGAGGCGTCCACGGCGGCGGCGGCGATGCTCTGCCGGTTGTCCATATCGAGAAACGCTGCGACCATCGTGTCGTGGGCGCGGCGAGCCGAGTCGTCGCCCCGGGCTCTTCCTCGGAAGCGTCCCGCCCATCCGCTCGTCACGCCCTGAATCGTACTGGTCGGGGCGACAACGCCGAGTGGACCGGAATTGCCTGTGCACAAACCTGTGGACAGATCGCGGGATGGGACAAGTCGGACAAATTCATTATCGTGGTGTCGCACGACGAACCCGGAATCTTCGACAGCTGTCGAGGGTCCACCCACCTCCTCTCGAAAGGACCCCTGAATGGGCGTCAGCTTGACCAAGGGCGGCAATGTTTCTCTCACGAAGGAGGCCCCGAACCTGACCGCGGTGGCTGTCGGACTCGGATGGGATGCCCGCTCGACCACCGGCACCGACTTCGACCTCGACGCCAGCGCCATCGGTGCAGGTGCCGACAAGAAGGTCGTGTCGGACCAGCACTTCGTGTTCTTCAACAACCTGCGCTCGCCCGACGGCTCGATCGAGCACATCGGCGACAACACCACCGGTGCGGGCGAAGGCGACGACGAGGTGATCAACGTCAACCTGGCGGCGGTCCCCGCGAACATCGAGAGCATCCTGTTCCCCGTGTCCATCTACGACGCCGAGACGCGTTCGCAGTCGTTCGGCCAGGTGCGCAACGCCTACATCCGTGTGGTCGACCAGGCCAACGGCAACGAGCTCGCCCGCTACGACCTGTCCGAGGACGCGTCGACCGAGACCGCTATGGTTTTCGGCGAGCTGTACCGCAACGGTGCGGAGTGGAAGTTCCGCGCCATCGGCCAGGGCTACGCGTCCGGGCTGGCCGGTATCGCCCGCGACTACGGCGTCAACGTCTGACAGTCGCTTCGTTCTCCAGCCGGGGGTGGGTTTCACGGCCCTGACGTGAAACCCTCCCCCGGTGTTCGTCCCCTGCAGTAACCACCCTGCATGCCCACTAGAGAAAGGCCACGCTTCGTGGTTCTGCGAATATTCGGTCTCTCCTTCGCCGTGACGGTGATCTCCATCATCATCGCGGCGCTCTACGGAGGCCCCCAGGCCGTCCTGCTCGTGGTGATCCTCTCGATCCTCGAGATCTCGCTGTCCTTCGACAACGCCGTCATCAACGCCACCGTCCTGCGCCGCATGAGCGAGTTCTGGCAGAAGATCTTCCTCACCGTCGGCATCGTCATCGCGGTGTTCGGCATGCGCCTGGTCTTCCCCCTCGTCATCGTCTGGCTGGCCTCCGGCCTCGGCCCCGTCGCCGCCCTCGACCTGGCCCTCAACCCGCCCGCCGACGGCGCCGCGTACTTCCCCGACGGCAGCGCCAGCTACGAAACCCTGCTCACCGACGCGCACCCGCAGATCGCGGCGTTCGGCGGCATGTTCCTGCTGATGCTGTTCCTCGGCTTCATCCTCGAAGAACGCGAGATCACCTGGCTGTCCTGGCTGGAGAAGCCCCTCGCCCGCGCGGGCAAGCTCGACCAGCTGGCCGTCATCCTCGCCGGCGTCCTGCTGCTGATCACCGCCGCCTACATCGCCCCCGAGGACACCGTGTCCACCGTGATGATCGCCGGCGTCCTCGGCATGGTCACCTACATCGCCGTCAACGGCCTCGGTGAACTGTTCAACACCCCCGAGGAAGACGAGGACGGCGAACCGGTCGAAGGATCCACCGGCGGCCCGACCGCGCTGGCCAAGGCCACCGGCAAGGCCGGGTTCTTCCTGTTCCTCTACCTCGAGGTCCTCGACGCGTCGTTCTCCTTCGACGGTGTGATCGGCGCGTTCGCGATCACGTCCGACCCGATCATCATCGCCCTCGGCCTCGGCTTCGTCGGCGCGATGTTCGTCCGTTCCATCACCGTGTTCCTGGTCCGCAAGGGCACACTCTCGGATTACGTGTACCTCGAGCACGGCGCCCACTGGGCCATCGGCGCACTGGCCCTGATCCTGCTGGTCTCCATCGGCTACCACGTCAACGAGAACGTCACCGGCCTC
>NZ_JBHUSF010000297.1:0-11522 GCF_042673295.1 Rhodococcus sp. NPDC057014 | reverse complement strand
CTAATGGGCCGAGGAAACACCCTGAGCGAACAACCGAGACGAGAAACGAGGCACATCCGACATGACTAGCGCCCTCATCGCCGTCACCGGCGTCGACTACTGGACGCTCGCCGACGGCACCACGCACCCCTGCGGCTACTGGCCGGAGGAACTCAGTACGCCGTACCAGGTCTTCGTGGACGCAGGCATCGACATCACGATCGCCACCCCGGGCGGTGTCACACCCACTGCCGACCAGGTCGGGTTCGCTCCCGAATACAACGGAGGCAGCGCCGAAGAAGGGCAGCGCATCAAGGCGCACCTGGAGTCGATCGCGGCCCTGCGTTCGCCCGAGGTGCTCGAAGACGTCGATGCGGCGTCGTTCGATTTCATCTTCGTGCCCGGGGGGCACGGTCCGATGGAGGATCTTGCGGTTTCCGAGTTTTTCGGTGCTCTGCTGCGTCAGTTTTTCGATGCCGGCAAGCCGGTGGCCGCGGTATGCCACGGCCCGGCCGCATTGCTGCCCGCGCGGGATGACAACGGCGAGTGGCTCTTCGCGGGCCGCAAGGTCACGGGGTTCAGCAACAAGGAGGAGCATCAGGTGGGCTTCGCACCGCGTGCGAAGTGGCTCCTCGAAGACCGTCTGAAGAGCTCGGGAGGTGTCTATTCGTCCGCGCCGGATGCGTGGACCGAGTTCGTCGTCGTCGACGGCAATCTGTACACCGGTCAGAATCCCGCCTCGTCGGAAGGGATTGCACGCCGGCTGGTTCTCGATGTCGTGGAACGTCGCCAGACGGTCGACGCCGCCGCCCGGTAACCCTGGAAACAACAGATCGCAGAGGGAGCCGGAGGGCATGCTCCGGCTCCCTCTTGGTCTTTCACGACCACATGTCACGCCGAATCATCGATCCAATTCGTGCAGTCTTCGAAAAGGTTGGTAGACAACGACGTCGGCGGTCTCCCTCACGCTCCGAACTGCACCAACAGAGAGGCTTACCCGTGACCATGACCGACTCGCTGCAGGACCGTATCGCGTCTGTCGACGCACAGTACGGCGTCCTCGTCGGCGGACGCCGGCTCCCGGGATCGCTCGGCACGTTCGACGTCGAGGATCCCGCAGACAAATCCGTCATCGCCCGGGTCGCGAACGGGGGAGTAGCCGAGGCCACCGCCGCGGTCGATGCCGCCGCGGCTGCGGCAACCGACTGGGCCGCGATCAGCCCTCGGCAGCGATCCGAGATTCTCTACCGTGGCTTCGAGCTGATCCGGGGAGAGGTCGACGGTCTCGCGGCGCTGATCTGCGCGGAGAACGGCAAGTCGATTGCCGACGCCCGCGCCGAGGTCACCTACGCTGCGGAGTTCTTCCGTTGGTATGCCGAGGAGGCGGTGCGCACGGAGGGCACGTACGGTCCGGCGCCGGCCGGCGGCGTGCGTACCGTCGTGACCCGGCGCCCGGTCGGCATCGCCGCACTCGTGACGCCGTGGAACTTCCCGGCCGCGATGGCCGCCCGCAAGATCGCGCCTGCGCTCGCGGCAGGCTGCACCGTGGTCCTCAAGCCGGCCGCCGAGACCCCGCTCACCGCCCTGGCAGTTGCGCGGCTCCTCGCTCGGGCCGGTGTCCCTGACGGCGTAATCAACGTGGTGCCGACCCTCGAAGCGGGCGAGGTGGTGCGCACCTGGCTCGAGGACGACCGGGTGCGCAAGCTGTCCTTCACCGGCTCGACCGGTGTGGGCCGCCTGCTGCTTCGCCAGGCCGCGGACCGGGTGCTCAATGCGTCGATGGAACTCGGCGGCAACGCGCCGTTCGTCGTCACCGAGGATGCCGATCTCACGGCGGCCGTGGACGGCGCGATGATTGCGAAGTTCCGCGGCGGAGGGCAGGCGTGCACCGCGGCCAACCGGTTCTACGTCCACGCCGACGTCGCGGACGAGTTCGTCCGACTCTTCGCGGATCGGATCGAGACGCTCGTCGTCGGACCGGGCAGCAACCCGGATACCGAGATCGGCCCGCTGATCAACGGCCGCGCGGTGGAGAAGGTCGCGGCACTGGTGGACGACGCGATCGCCGGCGGTGCCCGTGTCGCCGCACAGGCCGCTGTCCCTGCCGAGCTCGGCGGATATTTCCATGCGCCCACCCTGCTCGTCGATGTCGCCCCCGATGCGTCGGTGGTGCGGGAGGAGATCTTCGGACCTGTTGCCCCGGTGGTGACCTGGCGCGACGAGAACGAACTGGTCGGTCTTGTGAACGGCACCGAGATGGGCCTGTCCGCCTATCTCTACGCCCGCGACCTCAAGCGGGCGCTCCAGCTTGCCGAGCGAATCGAGGCCGGAATGATCGGCATCAACCGTGGCCTCGTCTCCGACCCCTCCGCGCCGTTCGGTGGGCTCAAGCAAAGCGGACTGGGACGCGAGGGCGCCCGCGAGGGACTCGCGGAGTACGCGGAGATCCAGTACTTCAGTGTCGACTGGAGCGAGTCGTGACCACCGGGACGATCGCGCTATTTCCTGCGCGTGAGTGATCAATTCAATTGCAGTACAATGACATAACGATAGGGGATTGACATGCCATCCATTCGCTCTCATGCCATTCTCGACCACGATGCGGCGTCGGTGTGGTCCGTCGTCAGGGATGTCGGCTCGGTTGCCGACTGGTTCCCCGCGATGACACATTCGGAAGCAACCAGTTCCGGGCGCAGCATCACCCTCACGGACGGCGCCACGCTGATCGAGGACACGGTGACACTCGACGACGACCTACGACGTCTCCAATATCAGCTCGTCGGTGGTGATCTCAGTGTCGACTCGCACCTGGGCACGATTGACGTCATCGATCTACGCGACGGCCGCTGCGTGCTCGTCTACGGCTCGGACGTCGAGCCGGCGGAGGTCGCTGCGGCGTTCGACGCGGCGATCCGCGAGGCCGTCAACCGTCTCGATGCACACCTCACCGCACGGCGCGCCATGTCTGCCTGAGCCCAGTCGTTGCGGGAGAACATGATCCGGTCGAGCAATCGAGCAGGCGACTCGCCGTGCCTCTTTCGCTCACATCGAGTGCCCGCAGGAATGCGCAACACCACAGCAGGATTCTGTGATGTGTGCCAGGCCACAATCCAGCTAGGTTCAAAGAACTCAACCAGTCCATTACCGGGAGTCAACGAATGCCTCGCATCGCTTATCTTGTGACCAGTGCACGGGAGATCGATCTCCGTGACAGCAGTAGCCACCCGACCGGATTCTGGGCCGAAGAGGCGCTGAAGCCCTACGAACGGTTCGTCGAAGCGGGCGCCGACGTCGTCGTGATGACGCCGGACGGCAAGCCCCCGGTCGCCGACCCCTACGGTCTCGACCCGATCTTCCACTACCCGGACACGGATCGGGACTTCTTCGCGTCCGTCTACCGAACGTTCCATCACGATCCGGACGACATCCGGATCACCCTGCACAACACGACGGAACAGGAGTTGATGGCCGGCCGCCGGATCGCGGGACGGCTGGTCGAGGCCGGCAAGACATCCGCGGAGGCACACGAGATCGTCAGCCGAGCCGCCAAGATAGCCTGGGCGCAGGACCGTTTGCTGGTCGACGTCATGCTCGCCGAAGGACTCGACGGTGGTCTGTCCGAAGAGTCGCTGCGCGGCGCGGTCCAGGAACTGGTGGCGGACAGCCAGGCCAAGTCGGACGAGCGCAAGGCGAAGCTGGACGCAATCGAGGGTTTCCGTTCGCCGCTGGCGCTTTCCGATCTGAGCGACGAGCAGCTCGCCGAGTTCGACGCGGTGTTCGCGCCGGGTGGACACGGACCGATGGTGGACTTCCCGGAGAACGAGGACATCGGCAGGCTGCTCGGAATCCTGCACGCCAAGAACGCACCGATCGCCTCGCTCTGCCATGGCCCGGCCATGCTGCTGTCGGCACCGGAGCGTGCGGACGGTCAGTGGTTGTTCGAAGGGTTCCGGCTCACCTCGTTCACCGACGAGGAAGAGGATCAGAACAAGCTGGGAATGCTCGGTATGCCATGGTATTTGGATGCTGCACTGAGGAACGCGGGTGCGGTGTTCGATGACGCACCGTACCCGTGGGCCTCCCACGTCGTCGTGGACCGGAACCTCATCACCGGCCAGCAACCGAACTCCACCGACGCGGCCGCCACCGCCACGTTGAAGGCATTGAATCTGTGAACCCGCGCGCTATTTCGAGGAGTCAGTCATGACCACAAGCCCCCGCCAGACCGTGGAGGCCTTCATCGCCGGCTTCCGCCTCCAGGACGTGGACGCGGCACTGTCCACCGTATCCGGCGACGTGCAGGTGACCGTGTACCCGCTTCAGCTCTCAGACAGCGGAAAGCCGGTGATCAGCAAGGTTCTCGACGACATCGTCGTCTCGTTCCCGGACCTGCACCTCACCGTGCGGAACGTGCTCGAACTCGGCCGAGTCGTGGTCGTGGAGATGAAGATCGAAGGCACCCAGGCTGCCGACTACCTGGGCGCGATCAACCAGGAGAAGCATCTCGACGTGGACTCCGCATGGCGGTTCACCGTCACCGGAGACGCGATCACCGGAATCGACGTCTACTGGTGCCAGAACCAGCTCTACCGCCGTCTGGCCGTGAAACGAACCGACCAGGTAACGATCGTCTAGAAGGAGACACCGTCTCATGACCATCCAACTCGATTCCGCTCCGACCATCGGAGCCCGTAAAGCCACCGAAGTCGTCACCGAGTTCTTCAACGCCTACCGGCGCCGCGATGTCGAGGCCATGACTGACATGTGCACGGACAACGCGGATTTCTCCTACATCCCGTTCGAGGTGTGGGCCAAGCAGCGGGTGATGCGCGGCGACGGCAAGGTCCGCACGGTCGGCAAGGTGATCTGGAGCGGACTGATCAACGCGTTCCCCAACCTGTTCAACGTCGTGCACCACATCGACGGCAACGACGACGGCGACGTCGTCGTGGCCTGCGACATCGCGGGCACGCAGCAGTCTGCCTGGGCGTTCATCGCGCCGCAGGGCCAGCCGTTCTCCGAGCCGCACCTGTTCATCATGCACGTCAACCCGGAAGGCCTGATCGACAGCATCCGGGCCTACTGGGACAACGCGGGCGTCTGCCGGCAACTCGGCCACCTCGAAGTCGACTAGCGAAGGAACACCAACACCATGGCATTGCTCAAGCGAGAAGAATGGCAGGACTTCGTCCGCGACGTCGACTGGACCCTGTCCTACGTGGACGACGAGGCGGTCTATCCGGAATGGTTCTGCGGAACCGGCAAGGTGCCCCGGGATGCGTGGCTGAAGTGGGAAGAGGACTACAAGGTCAGCTACCAGGAGTACGTGTACACCCAGCGTGAGAAGGAGGCGTCGACGTACGCGGTGAAGGCCGCGCTGCAGCGTTCGACGGTCTTCGACAACCTCGACGAGGGCTGGAAGTCGTCGACGAAGATGCACTTCGGTGGTGTCGCGCAGGTCGAGTACACCGCGACCCTGGCCGAGCTGAAGATGGCTCGGTTCGGGCTGAGCGCGGCGTGGCGGAACATGGCCACGTTCGGTCAGCTCGACGAGCTGCGGCACGGCGCGCTCACCACGTACTTCGGACACGAGTTCGTCGGCAAGGACCCGCAATTCGACTGGACGCAGAAGACGTACTCCACCAACGACTGGGTGCCGATTGCGCTGCGCACCTACTTCGACGGCATCATGACCACCTCCAACGCGGTCGACACCGCGCTGATGGTGCCGCTGGTGTTCGAGACCGGTTTCACCAACCTGCAGTTCGTCGGCCTGTCCGCGGACGCTTTGGAGTCCGGGGACATCAACTTCGCCAACATGATCTCGTCGATCCAGACCGACGAGGCCCGGCACTCCCAGCAGGGCGTCGCGACCCTGGAGATCCTCGTCGAGCACGACCCGGCCCGTGCGCAGTGGGTGATCGACAAGGCGTTCTGGGGATCCGCCCGCCTGTTTGCCGCCCTGACCGGTCTGCCGATGGATTACTACACCCCCGTCGAGCACCGGAAGCAGTCCTACCGGGAGTTCATGGAGGAGTGGATCATCGACCAGTTCCTCCGCACGATCGAGGGCTACGGACTGAAGAAGCCGTGGTTCTGGGACGAGTTCATGCGGGGACTGGACACCTGGCACCACAGCCTGCACCTGGGCATGTGGTGGTGGCGCCCGACCCTGTGGTGGAAGCCGAAGGCCGGTGTCTCCAAGGACGAGCGCGACTGGCTGCGGGAGAAGTACCCCAACTGGGAGACGATCTACGGCGAGAAGTGGGACGTCATCATCGACAACGTCAACAACAACAACGTCGAGGCCACGCTGCCGGAGACGCTGCCGTGGCTGTGCAGCACCTGCCACCTCCCCGCCTGCAACCCGACGATGGCCCGGGACGGTAGCTGGAAGGTGCGCGACCACTCGCTGAAGTACGACGGCAAGACGTACCACTTCTGCACCATGGGCTGCCGCCAGATCTGGTGGAAGGACCGCGACAACGTCAACCACGAGACGCTCGTGGACCGGTTCCTCGCCGGCCAGATTCAGCCGATGACCGTGCCCGGCATCCTCGACTACATGGGCGTCACCCCGGACGTGATGGGCGACGACCCGGACTACGCGGCGTGGACCAAGGACTACATCGGCCGCACAGCCAGCGGCCTCATCCTGACGGGAGACGCGAAGCGATGACCGGAGAAAACACCCAGTTCGGGGTCGAGGACCGGGCACCCGAAGTGGTTCCGTTGAATGCGATCTTCTCGACCGATTTCGTGCAGATCCTGGTCCCGGTGACCACCGCGGACACGATGGACGAGGTCGCCGCCGCGGTGGCCCACCACTCCGAGGGGCGGCGGGTGCGAGCGCTCCCGTACCCCAAGGTCGTGATTCACAACGGACGAAAACTGCCGGGGCACAGCACTGTTGCCGAAGCCGGCATCCAATCGCACGACCACGTCGCGGTCGAGTACGACATCCCGGAAGAGGCGTCATGAAGAACCCTGTCGGACCTGTATTGCGGATGGGCGAAGAGGTCGATCAGATCATCGCGGCGATCGAGGACGACAACCCGGACACCGACATCGAGATCATCGACCGCGGCTCGTACGTGCGCATTCAGGGCGAGGAGCGGGTCGTGCTCACCGAGGCGTCCCTGCAGGCCTACCTCGGCTCTGATTACCGCATCCGGTCGCTGGAAAACCTGATGTCCTCGTTCAGTGGTCGCGCCATCACCGCGAGCGACTCGATCACCTGGCTGAGCTCGGGTGCCCGCAAGGACGCCGCACCCGTCACGGAAGGAGCGGACCGATGACCACGCCCGCACGCAAACGCAAGCTCCGCACGTTCAGCGCATTCGGCGACGTTCGCCGGATGCCGAGCGAGTACGAGATCGTCACGCACGCCCAGAACTGGAACACCAGAAACGGCCGGCTCAGCACGTTCGAACAGAACACGTCCTCCCCGCTGAACCTGTGGTTCCTCACGTACCGCGAGAACTCGCCCCTGCAGGCGGACGACTGGGACAGCTTCCGCGATCCCGACCAGATCGCCTACCGCTCCTACGTGAACCTGCAGGCCGACGAGCAGACCAAACTCGACGGCATGCTGGACAGCTACTCGGGTGCGGACGCCGGACTCTCGCAGAAGCAGGTGACGCGGCTCGCGACGGCGCACACGCCGTCCCGCTACCTGGTCCACGGCTTCCAGCAGGCGCAGGCCTACGTCGCCTACATGGGCCCGAGTTCGACGGTCACCAGTGCGGGCGGATACGCGAACGCGGACTTCCTGCGCCGGGTGACGATGATCGCCTACCGCACCCGCATGCTGCAGATCGCCCATCCGGACTCCGGAATCGGGGTGAACGAGCGGCAGATCTGGGAACAGCACGAGGCCTGGCAGCCGGCCCGCGAGGCGATCGAGCGGGCGCTCGTCGCCTACGACTGGGGCGAGGCGTTCACCGCCCTCGACCTCGTCCTGGCACCCACGTTGGACGACGTCCTGATCCGCCAGTTCGGCGAGATCAGCAAGGCCGACGGAGACGAACTCTCCTGGCTGTTGTCCGGGCTGCTCGACCGCGACAGTGCACGACGCAACCGCTGGACCGGCGCCCTTGCCCGGCACGCGGTGGAGCAGCGGCCCACCAACGTGGCGGCGCTGAACAAGTGGATCGACCGCTGGTCGGCGCTCGCCGACGACGCAGCGGAAGGACTGGCCGGACTGCTCGGTGCGCCGGCATCCGATGTAGTTGCAGGCGCGCGCGCCGCACGCGAAGAGTTCCACAACGGCTTCTTCGCCGCGGCGGCAACGGCCAACTGAGGAGAGTGCGATGAGTGAAACGTTGGCGCAGCAGTGGCACACGGTCTTCCACTTCGACGACCTGTGGGAAGGCGAGATGGAGTCCGTCGAGGTGGACGGCAAGTCGGTTCTGCTGATCAACCTCGACGGTGAGGTGTTGGCCTATCGGAACCGGTGCCCGCACCAGGATTGGCCGCTCAACGACGGCGACCTCGAGGACAACAAGCTCACCTGTGCCCAGCACCTGTGGGAGTTCGACGTCACCACCGGCAAGGGGATCAACCCGTCCACCTGCGCACTGCTCACGTACCAGTGCAAGGTCGACGGCGACGGCAACATCTCGGTGTGTGTCGGATGACCAGGTTCGTGCTGGTCGGTGGCGGGGTCGCTTCGGCGGCCACTGCTGCCGGCCTGCGGGAGGCGGGATTCGACGGCGAGATCGTGCTCGTCTCCGACGAATCCCATCTCCCGTACGAGCGCCCGCCGCTGTCCAAGGAGTTCCTCACCGGAACGTTCGCTCACACGGACTTCCGGGTGAATCAGGAGAGCTGGTACGCCGACAACGCCATCGAGTTGGAGCTCGGAACCCGGGCGACGGATCTGGACCCCGTCGCCCGCCGAGTGTCCCTTTCCGAGGGTCGATCACTCACGTACGACGCCCTGGTACTGGCCACCGGTGTCCGGGCGAGGACCCTTCCCGGCTTCGACGGCGAACGGGTGCACTTCCTGCGCACGATCGCGGACGCCGAGCGGCTCGGTCAGCGCCTCGCGCCCGGGCGCCACCTGGCGATCCTGGGTGCGGGGTTCATCGGCTGCGAGGTCGCCGCGGTCGCCGTGGCGCGCGGGCTGCGGGTGACGGTCTTCGATCCGGGTCCCGTGCCCCTCGGTCGTGCGCTCGGCGCCGAGATCGGCGGCGCGATGGGCGGCATCCACACCGAACGCGGCGTCGAGATCCGCACCGGCGAGGTGGTCTCCGCGATGACCGAGACCGCATCCGGGGTCCAACTGCGGACCAGCTCCGGCAAACTGTTCGAGTGCGATGATCTGCTGGTGGGTATCGGCTCGATACCCAACTCCGAGATCGCGGCGCAGGCCGGAATCGACGTGGACGGCGGAATCCTCACCGACGAGTACGGCCGCACCAGTGTGCCGCACGTGCACGCGATCGGGGACGTCGCCTCGCGGTTCCACCCGGTGCACGGCCGCAGACTCAGGGTCGAGCACCACGAGGTCGCGATGCGGCACGGTGCGAACACGGCCCGCAACCTTCTCGGTGCGTCCGAACCGTTCGCCGAGGAACACTTCTTCTGGTCCCACCAGTACGAGCACAACCTGCAGTCGGTGGGGCACTTCGCCGGTGGCGGCACTCGGGTGATCCGCGGGTCGATCGAGGAGCGGTCGTTCTCCGTGTTCTCCCTCGAGAACGGACGCATCCGTTCCGTCGTGGCCCTGGACCGGCCCCTCGACGTGCTGCACACGCGCAAACTGCTGGCCGTGCCACACGAGGTCACCGCGGAACAGCTCGCCGACAAGGGCTTTCCACTCAAGAGCCTGCTTCCACGAAAGGCAGGCGCACGCCGATCGGAGGCGAGAACATGACGACACTGGCCGAAGCCACCGACATCGTCGTCCGGGAGCACCAGCTCCGGATCACCGAGCCCGACGCGTCGAAGGCGCTCGAACGGGTGACGGGTCAATCCGCCGCGCAGGCACGGGCGAAGTTGCGTTTCGGGCCCGGGATCGTCTGCGAGCAACTGGCGCGGATGCTGGACAAGGCGTTGATCCGGGCGCAGGAGCGTGGACTGGACGCCGGCACCCTGGTGCTCAGCGGCGGCAGCGCGGTGGCCGCCGAGGACATCGTGCGGGTACGGCGCAAGGCACACGGCGTCGCCGACTTCATCAACAGCCCGACCAGCGACGTGACGATCGTGTTGCGGCCCAAAGGGCTGGTGGCAGCGGCGTCGGTCGCCCCTCCTGCCGCGCCGCCGAGCGTGCCCCAAGGGCGGCAAAACGCGCCGGAAACAGCGGCGGAGCTCGCGGTTCGCGAGGCGCTGTACGACGTGATCGACCCCGATCTCGGCGTGAACATCGTCGACCTCGGGTTCGTGCGCCGAGTCGAGATCGCCGACGACGGACTCGCGACCATCACGATGACGCTCACGTCGGCGGCATGCCCGCTGACGGTGGTGATGGAGAGCCAGATCCGCACTGTGCTGTCCGAGATGGACACCGAGTACGTCGTGCAATGGGAATGGTTGCCAAGCTGGCGCCCCCACGACATCAGCGAAGACGGGCGCGACCAGCTACGAGCGATCGGGTTCACCGCATTCTGAGATTGACAATCCAATCCGACAAGGAGATCTGAAGATGGCAGTTCAGGACGAAGAGAAGATCGAGACATTGAACGCGCTGATGAAGGCGTTCAACGCGCACGATCTGGACGCGATCATGGAGTTCTTCACCGAGGACTGTTCCTTCGACACGTCGAAGGGACCCGAGCCGTGGGGGCAGCGTCTCACCGGCAAGGCGGCGGTGCGCGAGGGACTGGGCGCGCGGTTTGCCGGAATGCCCGACGTCCAGTACGACGCCGACCGGCACTGGGTCTCGGGCGACCTCGGCGTCTCCGAATGGCTCGTCACCGGCACGACGACCGACGGCAAGAAGGTGAGCGCGCGCGGATGCGACCACTGGGAGTTCCGGGACGACAAGATCGTCCGCAAGGACTCCTACTGGAAGATCGTCGACGCCCCCGCCTAGGACGGCACCGCCCTCGATACTCGCCCAGCCGCACAGCCGAATCGACTTCCTGTGCGGCTGGGCGTCCCACCGTGGGGCGGAGGCCGGTCGAAACGGGGCAGCGGGTACGGTGAGAGAAGATAAAGTATAGTTATGATGTTTAAGCGTGGGGTGGAGCCTCGGCGGACGCACCCTCCGGCTTCGTCAGACTCTCATCCGTCCTGAAGTGCGTTGGCGGGGATATGAATTCTGTGGAGAAAGACGTCTTCTCTATCGATCTCGGTCGGGTGCGGGACGACTCCGTCTCGAAGTTGGTCGACGGCGTCGTGCATCAACTGGAGATGACGATCGCGGTCGGCCTGCTGGCCGGCGGGGAACGGCTGCCCACCGAGGCCGAGCTGGCCGCCAAGCTTCAGGTTTCGACGGTCACGTTGCGGCAGGCTCTGACCGTTCTGAGGGACCGCGGTCTGATCGAAACCCGGCGCGGCCGCGGCGGCGGGAGCTACGTCCGCGACTTCGGCACCGC
>NZ_JBHUSF010000296.1:0-11525 GCF_042673295.1 Rhodococcus sp. NPDC057014 | reverse complement strand
CACGCTTTGCCACTCACGTGCTCAGACGACGAGGGACGGTTCCGCGAGCTCGCGGTCGACGGCCAGCGTCTCGTACGCCGCCGCGATGCCGTCGACACCCCGGCGCAACTCGTCGGACGTCCGCGCGTACGGGAGCCGGACGAACCGCTCGAACGCGCCCTCCACCCCGAACCGCGGTCCCGCCGCCAGCAGCACCCCGAAGTTGGGGGCCGTCGCCGCCAGCGCCGTCGAGACCGGCGCGGGCATCCGCAGCCACAGCGACATCCCTCCCGAACCGATGGTCGGGATCCAGTCAGGGAGGCGGTCGGCGAGCGCGTCGAGCATCGCGCCCCGCTGTTCCCGCAGCTCCGCACGGCGACGCGCGAGCACGAGGTCGTCGTCGGAGAGCAGATGCGCCGCAGCGAGCTGGTCCATCACCGGGGTCCCCAGATCGACCGCCGCCCGCGCCCCGGCGAGCCGGGTGATCAGCGCCGGATCCGCCCGGATCCAGCCGACGCGCAGCCCACCCCAGAACGACTTGGCCGCCGACCCGATCGTCACGACCTCCGACTTCGCCGCTCCCTTGCCGTACGCCGCGACCGGCCCCGGTGACGGCTCGTCGAGCCAGAGGTCGACCATCGTCTCGTCCACCACCAGCGTCATGCGGGTGTCGCGCGCAATCCGCGCCAGCTCCGCGCGCCCGGACGCGTCCAGGCACAGCCCGGTGGGGTTGTGAAAGTCCGGAATCAGGTACGCCATCCGGGCCGCGGTCTGCCGGGCCGCGCTGCGGATTCCGTCGAGATCCCACGCCCCGGACGCACCACCCTCCGGCCGCACGGGAACGGGGACCGGACGCGCACCGACCCTGCGGATCGCCTCCAGCGCGTTGGGGTACGTGGGGTGATCGACCAGCACCCGCTCCCCCGGCGCGGTCAGCACGTTGAGGAGCAGCCGCAGCGCGTGCTGGGCGCCGGACGTGACCATGATCTGCTCGGGCGAGGTCTCCAGTCCCCGCGCCCGGTAGCGGGCCGCGATCACGTCCCGCAACGCGCCGATCCCCACCGGCTCCATCCCGTGGGTCGGAAGGAACTGCGGAAGAGATTGCAGCGCATAGGCGTAGGCCTGCTCGACCGCCTCGGCGGGCGCGGCCATCGCGGCGTAACTGAGGTCGATCACCGCACTGTCGGCGCCGGGTTGGTGCGCCCGGAACATCAGCCCGTTCTGCCGCGCCCCGAGCGGCAGTGCGACCGTGCTGCGCGACCCCTGCCTGCTGATGAGATACCCCTCGTCCCGGAGCACCGAATACGACGACGTGATCGTGGTCCGGCTCAACTCCAGCACCGACGCCAGTTCGCGTTCGCTCGGCAACGCGACACCCAGCGGGATGCGGCCGTCGTGCACGAGCAGGCGGATACTCTCGGCCAGTGCCCGGTAGGCGGGTCGCGCCGCCGAGCGGCGGCCACTGTCGTCCTGCCAGTTGCCGAGGTCCCTGGCCAGGGAGCGTGCTCCGAGTACACGAGTCATCATGCAGTCCAGTATCACCCCCTTGGCTATTCAACTCCAAGCCAGTTCTCGCGAAGCTCGGATCCATGGCGACACTGATCACGCTCCTGTGCATGACTCTCCTGGCCGCGGCGGTCGCGCATTATGGCCCCAAAGAAGGAGGTAAAGGCATCTTTCGTCTGGAGCAATTCCGGATCGGCGCCCCTCTCGGTGGCATCTTCCCCGACCGGCCGAGCAGTCCAGAAGATCCAGACTGGCATGATCCGAGGCCTCGACGCTCCGGCGACCGCGACCGCTGATCGAACTTCCGCCGACCGCGGTTGACGGACGGGATGTGTCGGAGGTCGGAGGCATACTGGGTTGGTGACCACAGGAATCGCCCTGTTCGACACCGCCCTCGGCACCTGCGCCATCGCGTGGCGGGCCGCTGGGATCGTGGGTGTGCAATTGCCCGAAGGTTCACCCGAATCCACGCGGCAGCGTCTCGAACACTGTTTCCCGGACGCTGTGGAGCACCAACCTCCTGCACCCATCCAGCGGGCCGTCGACGGAATACGTGAACATCTCGGCGGCGCACTCGACGATCTACGGTGGATCGACCTCGACTTCGAGGGGGTCCCGGAATTCGACTGCCACGTATACGACATCACCCGCGCGATCGACCCGGGCACCACACTCACCTACGGCGACATCGCGGCCGAACTCGGCAAGCCGGGCGCCGCACAGGCCGTCGGTCAGGCACTCGGCCGCAACCCGCTGCCGCTCGTGATCCCCTGCCATCGCGTCCTCGCAGCGGGCGGGCAGGTCGGCGGCTTCTCCGCCGGGGGCGGCACACTCACCAAACGCGAACTGCTGGCCCTCGAGCACACTCCGGGTTTCGACGACCCGGTGCTGTTCTGACCGCCTGCGCGTCGCCGACGAGGTCTCGTGCCATCGCGCTCGCCGCCGCCATCCGGTCGCCGTCGGGCACCCGAAGCGTCCGGACGACCCGCCGTTCCACCGTGCTCATTCCGGCACATCCCAGCACGAACGCCTGCCCGCCGGCGACGATCGCCCGCTCCACCGCGTGGACGAACGCGTCCACCGTCGACCTCGGGTCGCCCTCGAACACCCAGACACCGAGATCCGTCGCCACCACCGCCACACACCTGCCGGCGTCCGACGGGGCGCACCCGAACGCCTCGAGAACGGCGGCCGCTGCGTGGAAGCTGTCGTACCACCCGTTCGCGAGCGTCCGGGTGCTCGCCTCGACAGTCCTGATCATCGGCTCGAATGTATCTCGGATCGCCGAATGGCGCATCGGTTCAATTCACCTGAACCGATGTCACATTCGGCGACGCACGAGCGAGCGGACTACCGCACCACGTCGCGGCGGACGATGGTCTCGTCGCGGCCGGGACCGACGCCGATGCAGGAGATGTACGCACCCGACAGCTCTTCCAGCCGCAGGACGTAATTCTGCGCGTTCTTCGGAAGCTCCTCGAACGTCCGAGCGTGGGAGATGTCTTCCCACCAGCCGGGCATTTCCTCGTAGATCGGCTTCGCGTGGTGAACGTCGGTCTGCGACATGGGCATCTCGTCGTACCGCACGCCGTCGACGTCGTAGCCGACGCAGATCGGGATGGTGTCGAGGCTGCTGAGCACGTCGAGCTTGGTGAGGAAGTAGTCGGTGATGCCGTTGACACGCGTTGCGTAGCGGGCGATCACGGCGTCGAACCATCCGGTGCGCCGGGCACGGCCGGTGGTGACACCCACCTCGCCGCCGGTCTTGGCGAGGTATTCGCCGTTCTGGTCGAAGAGTTCGGTCGGGAACGGACCCGAACCGACGCGGGTGGTGTACGCCTTAAGGATGCCCAGCACCGTGGTGATCTTGGTGGGTCCGATGCCCGAACCGACCGCTGCGCCACCGGACGTCGGGTTGGACGACGTCACGTACGGGTAGGTGCCGTGGTCGACGTCGAGGAGCGTGCCCTGCGAACCCTCCAGCAGCACCGTCTCGCCGCGCTCGAGGGCCTCGTTGAGCTGCAGGCGCGTGTCCGCGATGCGGTGCTTGAAACCGTCGGCCTGCTCGAGCACCTCGTCGACGACCTGCTGCGGGTCGAGGGCCTTGCGGTTGTAGATCTTGACGAGCACCTGGTTCTTGAACTCGAGTGCCGCCTCCACCTTCTGGGTGAGGATCTTCTCGTCGAGCACGTCCTGCACGCGGACGCCGACACGCGCGAGTTTGTCCTGGTAGCACGGCCCGATGCCGCGGCCGGTGGTGCCGATCTTCTTGGCCCCGAGGAAGCGCTCGGTGACCTTGTCGATGGCAACGTGGTACGGCATGATCAGGTGCGCATCGGCCGAGAGCAGCAGGCGGCTGGTGTCCACGCCCCGCTCGTCGAGTCCGGCGAGTTCGGTGAGCAGCACTCCCGGGTCCACCACGACACCGTTGCCGATGACGTTCGTGACTCCCGGAGTGAGGATTCCGGACGGGATGAGATGCAGTGCGAACTTGTCGCCGTTCGGAAGTACCACTGTGTGTCCGGCGTTGTTACCGCCCTGGTAGCGCACCACCCACTGCAGGCGTCCGCCCAGTAGATCGGTAGCTTTGCCCTTGCCCTCGTCGCCCCACTGGGCGCCGATCAGGACGATTGCCGGCATGACGTTGTCTCCTACGGTCGACGTACAGTCGTATCCGACTGCGTGGTCCTGCCGTTCGTAGGCAGTGGCCGGGGGAACAGTCTAGCCGAGGGTGCGGAGAACAGACCCCACAGTACGGCCGGGGAGGCCAACTCGGGCGTGCCACTAGGATGATCCGAAAGGGAAGCTGCGGAAATCGCGGCGGGACATCCGGGCGAGGAGTGGCGTTGACCCCCGTAGTGCTCATTTGCGGCGACGCGCCGCTTCCCCTACCTCTGGGCTCCATTTCCGCCTCGAGCGCACCCGCTGTTCCGGACAAGGACGACTTCGACGAGGTCTTCTCCAAGCTCCAGGTGGTCGCGGATCCGCGACTGATCGTGGTGGGCAGCGACGCCGCCCTCGCCGCCACCCTGACCCGGCTGATGCGCACCGAGCGGCTGCACATCGAACTCGCCTACGTCGCGGAGCACCGTTCGGAGGCGACGGAGGCCTACCACCTGTCCGCAGGCGCTCGCGGCGCGCGCACCGCGCTGAAGGGGACGGCCAAACCGGTCCCCCTCATCCGCGACGACGCGGGGATCGCGCTCGTCGGATCCGCCACCGTCACGGGCCCGGACGGCGGCCTACTCGTCGGCGAGGCCTACGTCGACGACACCCGGTTGTTCTCGGGGACGACGACGAACATGAACGTCACCCCGACCCCACGGATGCCCGGCCTGCGCGCGTCGGTCGAGCCTCGCAGGCGCTGGCTGCCGCGCCGCTGGGTCGAGGGTCGCGCCGTGCAGTTGGGGTCGCCCGCCGCGGCCCTCACCCGCGACGGCGTGCCGAACCCCCGCGACGTCAAGCGTTCGACGTTCTACCGTCACGACCAAGAGTGGCTGCTGGTGCGATGAATCTGCCCGGGGCGCGGACCACCGCTGTCCGTCCCAGTCCGGTCTTCCTGCTCGTCGTCGCGGTCGCGGTCGCCGGCGGAGTCCTCGCCTGGCGTGCCGAGCGGGAATCGGTCCTCGGCCACGTCGGGGTGTTCCTGCTGGTGGTCGCGGGATGGGTGGTGACGCTCTGCCTGCACGAATTCGCGCACGCGTACACGGCGTGGCGCCACGGCGACACCGACGTCGAGGTGCGCGGCTACCTCACGCTCAACCCGGCGAAGTACAGCCACCCGCTGCTGTCGATCGGCCTGCCGGTGCTGTTCATCGCGCTCGGCGGGATCGGGTTGCCCGGCGGCGCGGTGTACCTGCGCACCGGGCTGTTTCCGCCGAAGGTGCAGGCACGGGTGTCCCTCGCCGGACCTGCCGTGAATCTGGTGTCGGCGATCGTCCTCCTCGCGGTGATTCGCTGGTTCGGGCTCGGCGGGGACCACCTGGTGTTCTGGACGGGCCTGAGCTTTCTCGCATTCCTGCAGGTGATGGCGACCGTCCTCAACCTCCTGCCGGTCCCCGGACTCGACGGATACGCCGCACTCGCGCCGTTCCTGCCGCCCCGCACCCGCCGGTCCGTCGACCAGTTCACACCGTACGGGCTGCTGATCCTCGTGGCGCTGCTGTTCGTGCCGTCGATCAACGTGGTGTTCTTCGACGTCATCTACCGGCTGTTCGAACTGTCCGGGGTGCCGGAGAGCTACGCGCAGTACGGCAACTATCTGATGCGTTTCTGGCTCTGACCCGTGAGTACTTGTTAACCGCCGGCGGTTGAGAAGTACTCACGACTCGGGTGACCGTCAGCCGTTCCGGCGGGTGATCGACTCTCCCACCGCACGCAGCGACTGCCTCAGCGACTGCGGCTCGAGCACCTCGACGCCCCCGCCGAGAACGGTCAGCTGGTCGAGGGCCACGTCCTCGGCCTCGAGCAGCAGGTCGACGGTGACCCAGCCATCGTCGTCGGGCGGGCCGGGTTCGACGCGAGCGGCCTCCACCCCGACCACCCGGGGCAGCCGGCGCCACGCCGCGGGCGAGAGCCGCACCCGGCACCGGAATCGCAGGAGGGCACGGTCGAATTCGGCCACCGACGCCGTCCACCACGCGCCCAGATCGAAGGCGTCGGGCCGCACCGCGGGCTGCTTCAGCACGGTCGCATCACTGATCCGCGACACGCGGTACGACAGCGTCCGTCCCCGATGTTGCGCGACGAGATACCAGACGCCGGCCTTCGCCACCAACCCCAGAGGGTCGAGTGTTCTTGCCGCCGAACGGTTCCCCTTGCGGTAACGAATACCCAGACGCCACCCCTCGAGCACCGCGGACGCGACTATCGGGAGATCACCGTTGTCGCGTGGCCCGTCGAACCAGCCGGGAGCGTCGACGTAGAGCCGGTCCCGCCACAGCTGCGCCCCGGCCCGCAGCGGAACCGGCAACGCCCCCAGCAACTTCGACTGCGCCGCGGCGGTGACGTCGCGCAGACCGAGATCCTCGGCGATCGACGGGACCCCGAGCAACATCAGCGCGGACGTCTCCTCCCCCGTCATGCCGCCGAGTTTCGACTGCCAGCCGTCCAGTAGCCGGATCCCGCCGCCGGGTCCGCTTTCCGTCCACAACGGCACCCCCGCCGCCGACAACGCCGTGACGTCGCGATACACGGTGCGCACCGACACGCCCAGTTCGTCCGCGAGTTGCTGTGCGGTGGCCCCGCGACTGCCCTCCAGACGGAGCATCACCTCGACCAGCCGACTCGAACGCATCTCCCGAGTCTAGGGAAAATCCCTGACAGTAGTTGTCAGGGATAGGGGCGCACACTGGTCGGCATGACCAACTGGGCACAGTTCGAGACAGAAGCACCCGACCTCGCCAAGGCCGTCGCCGCGCGCTTCGAGGCGCACAAGCACCACGTGCTGGCGACACTCCGCAAGGACGGTTCGCCGCGGGTGAGCGGCACCGAGGTCGAGTTCCACGACGGCGCGTTGCTGCTCGGTTCGATGGTCGGCGCACGCAAAGTGCAGGACCTGCAACGCGATCCGCGGTACTCCCTCCACAGCAACCCCGGTCACCACACGATGGAGGGCGGCGACGCCAAGATCAGCGGCCGCGCCCGGGAAATCCTCGGGGAGCGGAAACAGCAGATCGTCGACCGCTACCCCGACGAGATCTCCGAGGCGGACGTCTTCGAACTCGACCTCGACGAGGTGGTGCACACCACCGTCGACGGCGAGCACCTGTACGTCGACCTGTGGCGGCCGGGTGCCGGCGTCACCCGGTTCACCAAGTGACGGTCACTGCGTGACGGCGAACCCGAAGCCGAGGGGGCAGGTTGCAGCGCCGCTCTTTGAAGGACCGTCCGGATCGTAGGTTCCGCCAGGGATCAGATGGGCGGTCAAGCCGGGCAGATCCTTCTCGGCACCCTCACCGTTCGTGAGCGGCCCCGACGTGCCGAGCGTCGGCGCCTGGCCACCGAAGTTGAGGTACGTCACCTGAGCATCGGTCGTGGCGTCCTTTGGTCCCTCGAACTCCCACTCGACCTCGTTGCCTTCCTTCTCGACGCCCAGCGTCGCGGCAGGCTTACAGTTCGCCAGCGGATCGGGCATGAACGGTGCGGCGGATGCGGCGGCAGGTGCTGCGAAGAGGGCGGCCGCACCGAGTGCGGCAATGGCGACGGGTCGTGCGAACGCTGCGAGAGTGGACATGGTGTTCCCTTCCGTGAGTCGTCCCACCACGATTTCCCGCCGCGATACCGGACGAAACAGACAGGGTCTACCAGGTGACGTTCTCGGCGCAGTGGCGTCCGTTGGCGGTGGACTCGACCTGCACGGTCGCGTGCGAGAGGTGGTGGCTCTCGAGGACGGTCCGCGCCGCCTCGAGGACGGCCGACGAGTCGGCGTCGGTGGTGAGGTGGACGGTGGCCACGTCCATTCCCGTGGTGAGCGTCCACACGTGCAGGTCGTGCACGCCGGTGACCCCGGGGAGCGCCTCGAGGTCCGCCTGCACCGATTCGACGTCGACGTCCTCGGGTGAGGCCTGGGTGAGGATGCGCAGTGACGCGGCGGCGAGTTTCATCGCCCGCGGCACCACCCACAGCGAGATGAGGACACCGACGATGATGTCGGCGTAACTCCAGCCGAACACCAGTACGACGCCGCCGGCGATGAGCACACCGACACTGCCGACGGCGTCCGCGAGCACTTCGAGGTAGGCGCCGCGGACGGCCAGGCTGTCCTTGGAATCGGCGCGCAGCATCAGCATCACCACGAGGTTCGCGGCGAGACCGACGGATGCGGTGAGGATCAGCGCCATGCCGGGAAGTTCGGGGGCGTCGCCGATGCGGGAGATGGCCTCGTAGAACACCCAGATCGCGACGGCGAGCAGCATCGCGGCGTTGGCCATGGCCGTGAGTACTTCGGCGCGGTGCCAGCCGAAGGTCCGGGCCGCGGTGGCACTGCCCTTGCGGGCGAGGAGGAGTGCGACGAGCCCCATCGACATTCCGACGACGTCGGTCAGCATGTGCCCGGCGTCGGCGAGCAGCGCCAGCGAGTTGACGGTCAGACCGACGACGACCTCGAGGACCAGGAACGCGAGAAGGATGACGAGAGCGATGACCATGCGTCGGATCCGCCCCCGCGACGGGCCCACCTTACCGGCCCCGTGCGCGGGGCCGTGCGAATGTCCGTGACCGACTCCCATGGGTGAGCCTCCTCCCGAGTTGTGCCGATCATATGCGTACATGCGCATATGATCAACAGTGTGCTCGGGCGGTCAGAGTTCGGGACGATACGCCGGTTTCTCCACCGTCGGCGGCAGCGTCGCGATCGCCGAGATCCGCTTCAGCCCTGCGACCTGCAGAAGATCGACGGTCAGCGACCGGATCTGCGCGAAGACGACCGTCGCCGACAGGCCCGCGTTCTCCACCAGTTCCGGCTTCAATCCGGACGCCACCGACCGCAGCACCCGCGCCGCCTCGGCCTGGTCGGGCTGCTGACCGGGATCCGCGAGCGCCATCAGCCGAAGAGTTTCCAACGCGTGGGCGAGCTTCTCCACCTGGTCGACGAGCCGGGGGTTGAGGATCTCGTCGTCCCGCACCAGCGTGAGCGACCGCCGCGCGAGAACCCGGATGTTGCGCAGCGCGTTGTCGAGTGGGTCCGCGGCCGCGGTGAGTCGGTCGAGCCTGCCACGGGTGTTCCAGTACAGCGGCGAGATGCGACTGATCTCGCGACCGCCCGCAAGGTGCGTCCGCAGCGTGTCGATGGACGCCTGCGTGGCCCGCGCCTTCTGCAGCGCCTCCTCGATGGGTTTGTCGTCGTTGGCCACCAACCCGTCGGCCACCAACTGCATCACCTCGGACGCCGTCCCGAGGACGTTCGCGGCGTACTTGCGCGCTCGTCCCACCGGGTGCGTGGGAATCAGCGCGACGACGGCGATCCCCACCAGACCACCCGTCAGGGCGTCCACCATGCGGTTGATTCCCGCGGCGCCACCGGGCGGCAGCAGCGTCGCCACGAGCACCGCGGAGTTGCCCGCCTGCATCGAGAAGATCGGTCCGCTGTTCAGCAGCACCGCCGCGGACATCGCCAGCAGGACGACGAGCGTGATCTGCCAGGTGCCGCTCCCGATGACGGAGACGATGAGATCGCCGACCCCGATCCCGATCGTGACACCGGCCACCAACTCGACGGAACGACGCAGGCGGGCGCCCAGCGACAACCCGAGCGACACCACCGCGGCGATGGGGGCGAAGAACGGCGTCGTGTGACCGATCACCACCGTCGCCACCCACCACGCGGCACCGGCCGCGACCGCGCACTGCAGGATGGGCAGCGCCGACACCCGCAACCGGCGGACCGAGGTCGTCAGCCCGTCCCGGCCACGGACTTTCGCCGTGCTGAGGGCGTTAACCGACGCCAAGCGCTTCGGCGGCTCGGGGATCGCAGTCCTCGAGCAGGTCGAGGCACCGCGCGTACTCGTCCGTTTCGCCGATCGCCTTCGCCGCCTTCGCCAGGACGGCGACGCAGCGCAGGAAACCGCGGTTGGGTTCGTGGCCGTAGGGAACCGGGCCGAAACCCTTCCAGCCGTTGCGACGCAACTGGTCCAGGCCACGGTGGTACCCGGTGCGCGCGTACGCGTACGCCGCGATGGTCTGGTCGGCGTCGAGGGCGGCCTCGGCCAGGTAGGCCCATGCGATGGAAGCGGTGGGATGGGCGGCTGCGACGGAAGCCGGATCCTCGTGGTTCAACAGGGCCGACTCGGCCTCGTCGTCCCCGGGAAGCAACGTGGGCTGTGGTCCGAGAAGGTCACCGAAAGACGTCATGCGCCTATTGTGCCCCCGCCGCGGCACCGTCACTGAGTCGGCCCGCGTGCGCGACGCGCCCTGTCGCGGTCTCCGATGACTCGCGATGTCGTTAGGCTGCCTCCAACGTTCATTTTTCTGCAGACCGAGGGGCAGCGCGTGCAGGACCCGAAGAAAGACGATTCGACTCCGAAGCCGGCGACGGACGCACCGTCCGGCCCGGCTGCGGCAGACACCACCGCCGCCAAGGCCGACGCGGCCGCGAAGCCTGCGAAGATCTCGCAGCCCGCACCCGAGACAAAGCCCGCGCCGGAGGCAAAGCCCGCGCCCGAGCCGAAGCCTCCACAGAAGAAGGCCCCCGAGAACGCAGCGGAGAAGCCCGCCGAGCCGCAGTCCGAACTGCCCAAGCCCCCGGTGCCTCGCCCACGCGCGGAGACGTCCGAGGCGCCCACCACCGCGATCCCGAAGACGCCGAACCCGCAGGGCCAGGCGAAGGCGACGTCCGGCGACGAGACGGTCGCGATCCCGGTGACGAGGCCGGCCGTCCCGTCGACACCGCCGCCGCCGCGGCCCGTGCCCCAGGGAAACCGGCCTCAGCAGCCACAGAATGGGCGGCCCGTTCCCCCGCCGCCCGCTCCCCCGCGCCCGGCGGCCACACCCCCGAAGGCCGCTCCGCAGCGGGTCCTGCCGCCGCAGCAGAGCGCACCGCAGCGCGTCGCCGCGGCCGAGAAGCCCGCGAAGAAGCACGGCAAGGCGTGGCTGTTCGCCGCGATCGCCGCCGGCGTCATCGTCGTCGTCGCCATCGCGGTCGCCGGGATCGTGGTCTACAACAACAACCAGGCCGAGAACTCACCCGAAGCCCAGGTGCAAGGGACGATCGACACGTTCGTCGCGGCTCTCACCCAGGGTGACCTCGCGACGCTCCGCACCAGCACCTGCGGCAGCCTCGCCGAGTACTACCAGGGCATTTCCGATCAGGATTTCGCCGAGGTCCACCAGGTCGCCGTGACGCAGCAGAACATTCCGGTGGTCGGCGGCGTCGACGCCGTGCAGATCACCGGCGACACGGCCATCGCGCAGGTGAAGGCCCACACGGCGGCCAACCCGGGCGAGCAGTCGTGGCGCACGTTCAACCTCGAGAAGGTCGACGGCACCTGGAAGATCTGCGATCCCAGGTAACACGACTGTGCGCCTTTCCGGTAGCTACAGCT
>NZ_JBHUSF010000295.1:0-11532 GCF_042673295.1 Rhodococcus sp. NPDC057014 | reverse complement strand
GCCACACCGGCGGGTGCTGTGCCGATGCTGGGGTTTCATTCCGGCTGCAGCCCGATTACCGTCGTCGTCACAGGTTAAGACAGCAGCCGCCGAACGTCATCCACTGCGGCCGCTGTGCGTGCACCCCCCCTCCCACCACCCGGCAGGGTGCCCGCTCCCCGACCGCCCCCACCCGGGAGCGACCATGACCTACCTGCGATCGGTCATCGAAAGCCCACAACGCCTGCGCCTGTCCCTGTCCGAGACCGCCGGCTGGGACCGACCCGACCCCGACCACCGCCGCTTCACCCTCAAGATCGACGAACCCACCGGCGGTCCGATCGTGCTGCGCCTGAGCGGCGACATCGACGCGGTCACCGCCCCGATACTCGCCGCCTGCCTCGACGAAGTCGTGCTGCACGGCCGCAGCGCCGTCGTCGACCTGCTCGGCACCAGCTTCGTCGGATCCGCGGCCCTGTCCGCACTCGCCGAGGCCGGGCCCCGGATCCGCGAGCAACGCGGCCACCTGACCGTCGCCGCACCCCGCCCTCTGCGCCGCATCATCGCACGGGTCGACATGGACACGGTGCGCACCTTCGACAGCCTCGCGCACGCTTTCACCGCCGCCCACCGCGGGCCACAGTTGACCGGCGGGCAACCGCCGGACCCGACGACCGACCTCCCGCCCACGCCGCGGCGACAGACCCGATGACCACGTCCTCGCCGAACGCGCGGACCGTGCCCGCCGTACGAGGACCTCCCGTCACCGACGGGGCTGAGCGCCCGACTCGCCCCGCCGCCCCTCCCACCCGGACCGTAAACGCGGCGCCGGCATGTGACGCCGACTACTCCTTGTCGATTTCATTGAGTCTTCAATCGGACCCTCGCTACCCTAGGTATAACACCTCGTCAGGCCGATAGTTCGGTCGACCACGAGTGTGGGGAGGCACCCCGAGACCGCCTCCGTCGTGTCCTCGATGTCGAGCCCAGGCATCAGCGCCCCACCCGCGCCCCGCCCACCGGGAGCCTGAGGGCGTACCGGCCGCCGATACCCCCTGATCGGTACAGCCCGTACCCACCCGTGCCCGCTCGCCGCAGCGGAGCCCATCAATCGTGCGACAGGACGAGGGGTCCTGTCGCACAACATCATCGGGTCGGCGACCGGTGCGCACCCCGGCCCGCGCACCATCGTCCATGCGCGCCGCCCATCCACCGCCCCACCGGAAGAACACACCATGACCCTCCCCGCCCGCCCCCGCAGCGCAGCACCCGGCCACGCGATGAGCACCGCCACCATCAAGGCCCACCTCACGGCCATGTTCGCCGAACACGACACCCCACCCCGTCCGGAGCACGACGGACCCGAACCCTGCGGCACCCCTCCGAGCGGGCGTACCGACATCACGCACCACCCCTACACCCCTTTCATCACTGTCACCCACCCCAGTACCGGAAGAGATGTATGAGCGCCCCCGAACACTTTCGCCCGCACCCGGCCACCCAGTCGGACTGGCAGCACCACGGAGCCTGCCGCGGCACCGAGACGACCGTGTTCTTCTCCCCCGACGGCGAACGCGCCGGAGCCCGCGCCCGACGAGAACGAGCGGCGAAGCAGATCTGCCAGCAGTGCCCAGTGCTCACCGCATGCCGCGACCACGCCCTGAACGCCGGCGAATCCCACGGCATCTGGGGCGGACTGACCGAACGAGACCGCACCCGCCACCACCGCCGCACCCGCACACCCCACCGCCGCCCCGGATCCGAACGGCTGTGACCCCCATCCACCGCCTCACCATCCGTATCATCCTCGCCGGGGTGGCGGACCAGGCAGCGTCACCACCCACCCGATCGCCGGCACGATCCGCCACAAGTACACGCCCCGCGATCCGTGGGACGAATCCGATGGGGCCGCGTACGGCGGCCTCCGGCGCGACCTGACCGACTCCGCCCAAACGACGAAAAGACACCCGGAACTGGGCACCTCGACCACCGGCTGGGACACGAGCGGGTAATCCGCGCGGATCGCAAAATTCAGAGCCAAATACGCTGCCGGAAGCATATTTCCGGCGTGCCGGTAACGGACCTTATGACATATCGCCTGGCCAGGGCGATACTCCGATCACGATACCCCGTTACCCGTGCGCGTAACTGTCCCACGCGAGCAGGGCGGTCCGGGGGCGATGGCGCATGCGTCGGTTCTCCTGTTTCTTGTGTGACTGAGGGTGCGTGCAAGTATCCGTGCCTCAGCCACACACGTTAGGTCGGTCTTTGTTGCACAACGCAATCGCCACACGTTTGATTTGGGCATTAATCACGCAGTTCACGGCTCGGCGCGGTGCGAGGTAACGCCTCTCGCCACCGTCGAATCGAGGATCATGATCCTAGCTGTTGAGAAGTCCTGTGATCGCGTCCGTCGTTGACCAGCTGACCATCGCTCTGGTATTCGTCGCGGCTTCGCCGTAGGCGGAATCAGGTGGGTACGTGAATGGTGGGGCCGAACGCCACGTACCTGGTCCCGGATTTCCGGACGCATTCGGATCCATAGCTGGTGGTGTCCCGACATCCTGGCAGCGTTCCCGCGCGCGACTTCGTCGCACATAGTCTCCCGGTCAACTGCCGAGGACTGTTCGGACCCTGCCGGTCCGGTGCCTCGGCGTTGCCCCGCCCCATTCTCTACCCGGGGACCCATAACCCGAGAGGCACACGATGAGTCGCACACCCGCCGTTGGTGGCGGCTTCCGGCGGCATCGCGGGCAGACCCAGTCACGAAGTATCTCAGGATGGCCGCTCCGTTGGAAGATGGCCATCGTGTTGATCGTTCCGCTCGCTGTTGCGGCAGCGCTCGGTGGTCTTCGCGTCGAACAAAGCCTGCGTGCGGCAGCAGACTTCACGACAGTCGCCGACCGAGTCCAGATGCTCCCGCTTCTCGTCGAGTTGGACGGGGACGCGTCCGTCGTGATGGGAACTCTGGCACAGCGCACGATTACCCCCGCGATGATCGACAGCCTCGACAGGTCGATCGAAGTGGTGGAACAGGTAAGTCCGGGGGCCGGGCTCGACGAAGACGCTGCCGCGGACCTTACGACCGCCCTCTCCGATGCGCGAGCGCTAAGCGCACAGGCCAAGCAGGGACCGACATCGACGGCCGCTCTCACCGAACAACTCGCGTCGATCCGCTCTGCCTTGTCCAGGACGGTGGACACGATCACCGAGCCGATCGCCGATCCCGAGGTCGCCGTGGAGACCGGCCGCCTCGAGGATCTGTGGTCGGCCCAGAAGCTGATCTCCGCGCAGGGTTTGTCCGTCGTCGCGTCCTCGGCAATTCTCGCCGGGGGGTCCGGTGGAACTCTCGAGGCCGAGAGTGTCAACCTGCTCGCGCACCTGAGGACCGAATCTGCCCTTCTCGACCGGGTGGCGCAACGGTATTCACCCGATGACCCGACGGTTGCAGCACTACGGGCACGCAACGACGATCGAACCGCACTGGTGCAGAATGTCACGCGTCGTGAGAGCGCAGATCAAGTCCTGACCGGACTCAAATACTCGCTGTTCGACAGCATCGACGACTACTCCGGCGCAGTCGCCGCGGCGTCCGCCGGTCTGAGGAATGCGGTCGCGGCTAAGTCGGATACGTTGCGGACCAGCGCGTGGCGGGACCTGACTGTCGTCACTGCGCTCCTGGTCGCCGCGATTCTGCTCGCCGTTGTCGTGGCTCGATCCTTGCTGATGCCGCTACGACGGCTGCGGCACGGCGCTCTCCAGGTGGCGCACGCAGACCTTCCGGACGCGGTCGAACAACTCAAGTCCGGGACGGACGCTGCGACGCTCCAGGTCGACCCTATCGACGTCCACACCCACGAAGAAATCGGTCAGGTCGCTCGCGCCATCGATGACATTCACAACCAGGCCCTCCTGCTCGCCGGCGATCAGGCCCACCTGAGGTTGCAGATGAACAATGTCTTCGAAACCCTTGCCCGCCGGAGCAGGTCCCTGATCGACCTGCAACTGGAGATGATCGAACAACTCGAGTTCGAGGAACGCGACCCCAAGCGCCTCGACAACCTCTTCCGGCTCGACCACCTCGCCACCCGGATGCGCCGAAATGGCGACAACCTGCTGATCCTGGCAGGCAATAGCAACCGCCGCGGTCGTCCGTCGCCGATCCAATTGGGTGACGCCGTGCGTGCGTCGATCTCCGAGGTGGAGCACTACCAGCGAGTTCAGGTCGGTCCGGTACCACCGGTGGCCCTGACCGGCACGGCCGGAAGGGATCTCGTACATGTGCTGGCCGAATTGTTGGACAACTCGTTGCACTTCTCACCGCCGGACAGTGCGGTGACGACCACCTGTGCGCGCACCATCGACGGAGGTGTCGTCATTGAGATCGTGGACCGCGGAATCGGTATGTCACCGATCGATCTTCGCGAGCTCAACGATCGAATCGCTTCGACACCCGAGGTCACTCCTGACACAGCTCGCCACATGGGCCTGTTCGTCGTCAGCGAACTGGCCAAGCGTCACGACATCACCGTCACCCTTCGCGCGACGTTGGACCGGCCGCGCAACGCGGGAATCACCGCCTCGGTCCACGTTCCCGGAGATGTACTGACTTCGGCTGTCGAGCCTCGAGTCCCAGCCACCCTCGCCCCGCCCCAGGCTGTTGGTCGGTACGACGATCCCTCGCCCCACGGTTATGCCGCAATTGTTGCCGAAGCAGGAGCCGCCACCGGGCAAGACCTGCCCAGCCGGACACCGACATTTCCCGCAGATGGTGGTATGCGGCGACCGGAGCCGCCCGCACCCGGCGCTCTACCCCGCCGTCGACCCGGTGCGACCGGAATCGTCACCTCCCCACGACCTCACCCCGAACCGGCACCGCCGGGGAGCCCGGCGGTGCGAGACGAACGTGCGCCTCGACATCGCTTGGACCCAGTGCGGACGGCGTCGTTCTTCCAGCCACGACTGCTTACTCAAGCGGCATCGGAGGATCCGACGGCACAGACCCCGATCTTCGCTAGTATCGCTCCCCTGTGGCTGACTGACCCCGCCGAGACCGATACTGATGGTCCGCAGCGGTGGGTCACGCGAGCGGATACCGGCTGGTCGGCCGCGCGGCGCGCCGCGCAGGCCCCCCAGGAACCGGTCACAGACAGCGGTCTTCCGCAGCGCGTGCCCGGGCAACGCCTGGTCCCCGGCGGTGTCGACGCCGAAGACCAGGCACCGATTCGCGTCCGCACACCCGAGGCGGTTCGCGCACGCCTCGCCCGTCATCAAAGCGGTGTTCGAGCAGGTAGGACGGGCGCGCGTCCCGTCCTTGGACCAATTGACCCATGGCAACAGGAGGAATCTTCGTGACGAGTCGTGGCACGCTGGACTGGTTGGTATCGAATTTTGCCAGTGACGTTCCCCGCGTGACGCATGCCGTGCTGGTCTCGGCCGATGGGCTGCTGATGGCCGCGAGCACGCATTTGCCACTCGATCGGGCCGAACAGCTCGCCGCGGTGACATCGGGCCTGGCCAGTCTCTCAGCCGGGGTGTCGACGCTGTTCGAGGGCGGTGGTGTCTTGCAGTCGGTCGTCGAGATGCAGCACGGGTATCTGTTGTTGATGAGTGTCGGGGACGGCTCGCAACTGGCCGCCCTGACCACAGCCGAGTGTGATATCGGGCAGGTCGGTTACGAGATGGCAATTCTCGTCGAACGGGTCGGATCCGAAATCGAGGCCATGCCTCGTTCGGTAGTTCGGTCATGACTCTGTCAGGGTTGCGTTCGGCCGGTCCTGAAGGGACGAACTTCTCGGCCGGCCGGGTCACTTCGGCCAAGATCGTCATCGCGGGCGGGTTCGGCGTCGGGAAGACCACGCTGGTCGGGGCGGTGTCCGAAATCGTTCCGTTGCGGACCGAAGCGATGGTCACCGACGCCAGCACCGATGTGGACAGCGTCATGGCAACCCCGCAGAAGGTGACTACCACCGTTGCAATGGATTTCGGACGCCTTACGCTGGCAGACGATTTGATCCTCTATCTCTTCGGAACACCGGGCCAGCACCGGTTCTGGTTCATGTGGGACGACCTCGTGCGCGGCGCGATCGGCGCGATCGTTCTGATCGATACCCGCCGACTCGACGACAGTTTCGCCGCTGTCGACTATTTCGAATCCCGTGGGCTTCCCTTTCTTGTTGCTGTCAATGAGTTCGATGACGCTCCGCGATACCCGTTGGACGACATCCGGGCCGCACTGGCAGTTGCGGCTGATGTGCCGATCATCGGCATCGATGCTCGCAGCCGTGCCTCGGTGAAGGATTCGCTTCTCGAGATCACGGCATATGCGCTGCAGGAGTTGAATGATCGAGTGTCCTACTAGCACTTGCTTGATCAGGTTGGTTGCTTCTCCAGCTCGGCAAGGTACTGGTCCAAGACGGAGGACACCGGAGCGTCGACGCCATGGGACCGGAGACCTTGTGCCAACCGGCTCACCGCAGGTCCGGCGTCGAGTACCGGTCGTACCAGCCCGAGTCGCGCGCACTGCTCGGCGAGTGGCCACAGCTCCGTCAGCGCGGCTTCCTCTCGTCCTGCGGCAGCCAGCACTTCCACCCTCAGCAAGGCGGCATTGAGGAATGCGCGGGGTCGGGCCTGCGGATCGATCGACTCGACGAGGACAAGCACACTCGCATACACCGCTTCCAGGTCCTGCACGTCGAACCGGGCAGTCAGGGCCTCGCGGATCATCGAGTCCTCCTCCAATTCCGAGGTGAGGACGACGATTCCGTTGCCTCGGTCGCTGTCGGGTCGGATCCCGCGGTCGATCGCCTGCCCACTGGATGCCGCACCTGCTAGCCCGGCTCGGACTCGTTCGTTGGCGATCCGCGCTTCCAGTCGGGGCAACCGCAGTCGTTGCGCCAGCCGGGCGCCCTCGTCGAGACGCGACTTCGCCGCGTCCCTCTGCCCGAGCAGGCGCTTCAGTCGTGCACCCGTCCCGTAGGTGGCGAGCATGAAGTCGACGGTGCCACCTTCCGCCCCCAGAGTGTGGCTGCGGTCGAGGAGTCGGTCCGCTTCCATGAGATGCCCCTGGTCGTACAGCAGGTCGCCGAGCAGGGCTGCGGTGAGCCGGGTGCCGTACCCGAGACCCTCTTCGGCGTCGGTGGCCAGTGCCATCGCGTGCCGGAAGCTGGCCTCCGCGGCCGGCAGATCGAGTTGTTCTCGTGCCGCGATCCCGGCCATGCAGTATCCGTAGATGACGCTGAAGGGGCCGCTGGAGCGCTGATGGAAGGGAAGCGCCCATTTCTGCCATCGGCGAGCGTCGTCGAAGTCGAAACGATAGATGGCGCGGAAGGAGGCGACGTCGGCGGCTCCGCACAGAACCCAGGGTCGCAGTGTGCTCGCCCGTGCCATGCATCCCTCGACGGCCTCGTCGAGGCCGTCGATCTCGTCGTCGAAGACGGTGACGGTGGCCCGGATGAAGGCGGCCTCGACGCGCATATCCACCGTCGCGGGATCGTCGCCTGCGGTGACGAGAGCTGTTTCCGCGATGGAGAGAAATTGTTCGGCGTCGCGTGGGTGATGCAGCAGGGCGTGCGCCCACGCGAGCGCGATCTGGAGGCGGGGCCGGTCGGTGGTTGGTTTCGTCGGCAGTTTCGCGGCGAGGCCGAGGAGCGTTCCCATCTGCGACTGCTCGAGCAGGTCCATTGCGGCCTTTTCGACGAGCGTGACGGCGTCGTCCTCGTCGCCTGCGAGGAGGTAGTGGTCAACGGCCTGGCTGAGAAGGTGCCGGTCGGCGAACCACCCGCCCGCTTTCCGATGGAGCTCGACTACCCGGTCGGGATCCTCACGCTCGAGGCGGTGTTGGAGGAATTCGGCGAACAGGTGGTGATAACGGAACCAGTCGCCGTCGTCGTCGAGACGCCGCAGGAACAGGTCCCGTGACTCGATGTCCTCGAGTGCCGCTTGGCCTTCCTGGTCGCTGGTGAGTACGCGTGCCAAGCTGCTGCAGGTCTTCTCGGTGATCGAGGTTGCGAGGAGGAAGTCGAGGGTTCGTCGATCGAGGCTGCCGAGGACGTTGTCGGCCAGGTATTCGCCGATCGCACGGTTCCCTCCGGTCAGGTGCTCGATCAACTCGCGGGGGTGCGGGTGATCGCGTAGTGCCAGCGAGACCAGTTGCAGTGCGGCCGCCCATCCGTCTGTCGACTGTTCGAGTTCGACGATGTCGGGTTCGTCCAGGGCGAGTCCGGAGCGGTCGACGAGCAATTGGGTCGACTCGTGAACGTCGAAACGCAGTGCTGTGGAGTCTATTTCGATGAGTTCGTTGTGCACACTCATTCTGCTGAGTGGGAGACCGAGCCGGGTGCGGCTGGTGACGATCAGGTGCAGGTGGTGGCAGCCGTGCTCGAGCAGGAATGCCAGCGCCGATCGCGTGTCCTCATTTGTCACACGGTGCCAGTCGTCGATGACGAGTGCGACGGGGTGGTCGGCGGAATGGAGCCGGTCGATCAACGAGGTGAGGACATACCGTTCCCGGCCGGCGCCGTGGACCTCGATCTCCCGGACCAGTTCCCGACCGAAGGATGGTTGCGCGACCGCGATGGCCTCGATCAGGTGGGTGAGGAACCAGATGAGCGTGTTGTCGTCGTTGTCGATCGTCAGCCACGCAGTGGCCACCCCCTCCCCTCGGAGTGCCTCGATGCGCTGGGCGGCGAGTGTGCTCTTGCCGAACCCCGCGGGTGCGTGAATGAGCACGAGACGGGGGCGGCCACTGCGGCGCAGGCGTTCGAGCAGGTGGGTGCGCGCCACCGCCGCCCCCGGTGTGACAGGTGGGCGGTACTTGGTGGATGCACTCGGCGGCGCCGGTTCGAGCCGGGTGCCGCCGGCGGCTCGGTACCGCAGGTATTCCGACACCCCGGCTCCGATTTCGGTCGAGGGCCGGAAGGGGCGGTCGTCGTCACCGGCCAGGGGAAGCGGCAGGTCGGCCAGCGTAAGTCCGATCTGTTCCCCCGCCCCGCGGAGCACGGCGCCCAGTTCGGCGGCGGTGGCAGGGCGATCTGCGGGGTCGCGGGCCATCGCCGTCTCGATCACGGCGCAGACGGTGTCGGGGATGCCCTTGTCCCGGAGGTCGGGCAGAGGCTCTGTGCCGATGCGCAGAAGTTGGGCGAAGACCTTTTCACCCCGGCGACGGGCGTAGGCGGGGTGGCCGGCGAGTGCGGTGAACAGGGTTGCACCGAGTCCGTAGACATCGGTGACGGTCGACGCATCGGCGCCGCTGAGCAGTTCCGGCGCGGTGTAGGCCGGGGACCCGGCCACCAGTCCGTTCCGGGTGGTCTCGTCGCCTCCGGTGATGCGGGCGATGCCGAAGTCGGTCAGCTGCGGTTCGCCGTACTCGGTCAGCAGGATGTTGGCGGGTTTGATGTCGCGATGCAGTACTCCCCCGCGGTGTGCGGTTTCGAGGGCACCGGCGAGTTTGACGCCGACGGCGAGTACCTCGGCCGCAGTCAGCGGCCCGTGCGCGGCGATCCAGGATTCGAGGGAGTCTCGGCGATGGAATGGCATCACGATGTAGGGGCGTCCGGTGTAGGTGATCCCGGCTTGCAGGACATGGACGATGTTCGGGTGCCCGGACAACCTCCCCATGGCCTGCTGCTCGCGCAGGAAACGTGCGCGATCCATGTGGTCCGGATCGGGGCTGAGGACCTTGACGGCGACCAATCGGTCGAGTGATGGTTGCCGGCATCGGTACACGATGCCGAAGCCGCCACGGCCGGCAATGCGCGCGTCTTCGAAGCCCTCGGCTGCCAGCTCCGCGACGATGTCCGCGTCGACCTGGCGTTGAGTGCTTTCCGTGTCGTCCGGCATGGCAAGCCCTCAGCGCGTCGCGGCCGGTTCGTCGATGCGCCGCGTCCGGGTTGACCAACGCTTGCCCATGGGGTCTCCTCGCGATGCGACTACCCCATTCTAGGTATCGGGGCCTCACCGGCGCCGGAAAAGAACCGGCGATATCGAGACGTGGCGATCCTGCAGTAGAGGCAACCGAGTACCACTGCTGCGATCCCCACAACCCCGTAGGCGGTGCCCGGCGTGAGAAGGACGTCGTGCGACCAGTGCGGAGACGCCCCCGACCTGCTCACCAGACTGAGCTGGAGTTCCACGGTGCCGCTGAGCACCAGGTAGGGCCCGATCACTCGACCCGAGTGCATCACCGCGAAGGTGAGCAGGCCGAGAAGGACCAGACCGAGGCTGATCGGGCGACCGGTCGTGACCGCCGCGAGCAGTCCTGTGGCCGCCGATGCAGCCGCGAACGCTGCGCAGACCGTCTGCGCGGGTGACCAGTTCGGTGGAACCAGTCGATCCGGTATGTCGTGTGCTTCCACCAGATGTCCCCCGGGCGTGGTTGACGGCGTGACTTCTCGTCACGTTATGAGGACGGTTCGCCGGTAGTCCCGCACTGTTGTCATGACCGGCGTTGCGGACCGGATCCGGAGCTCGTTGTCCGGGATAGCCGAACTCGATCGCGGGCATGTGATGCGCCGGCACAGAGTGTGTGGCATGCAACACTCCTCGGTGATTCGGATGACCAACAGTGGTGGGCCGCGGCTCTCGCTCGCGGGCTCGGACCGGCGTCGTGTCGCGGTGATCGGTGGGCACGGCGGCGGGCGATTCGTTGGTGGTCTCGGCGAGCGATGCGGTGCCGGGCTGTCGGTGGACGTCTTGGTCTCGGGCCGGGCCGCCGACGAGCAATTCGGTGGCGAGCGCGGGTGTGCGCAGGTCCGCACCATCGGGGTGTCGGAGCTGGAGTCTGTCAGCCGGGGCGATCTGATCGCCCGCTACGACGCCGTGGTGTACGCGTTCACCTCGTTCCGAGACAGACCTCTGCCGGTCCCTGGGGCGGGGCTCGCGGGCAGTGTGTGGGCCGATGACATTACCGATGTTCCGGAGAGATTGCCGGATTGGTCGCGCGCGATCGTGGTGGGCTGGGGCGAGCGAGCCTGCGCCGCCGTCCGGGCGGTGGCCCGCGCCGCGGGCCGAGGCAGTGGCCAGGAGATTGTCGTACTCGGAGGTTGTCTTCCCGGGCAGCGGGCTGCGGTCGACGGTCTACCGGCGCGGCTCGAGGGTGTCGCAATCGACGTTCGTGGGCAGGGCCGGCTCCTGCAGATACGGGGTCGTGGCCGCGTCGAGGCGGTGGTGTCCGGCGAGCGGGATGGGTCCTCCCAGGTGCGGTCGGCGCAGCTGGTGGTGAATGCGACGGGTGAGCTTCCCGCGGTGATGGCGGGCCTGCCGATGCACTCGTCCGGGCGTATTGCGCACGAAGGGGGATGTATCTCCGGGACGGCGCACGAGTTCGTGCTCGGCCCGCTGCAGAGCCGGGGCGCTACCGCTGAAGAGGACGCTCTGGCGGGCGAGGCCCTGGCCGGCCAGGTTGCTCGGCGGCTGCAGGATTGCCGGGGACCGTGGTCGCAGGGCGATCCGTTCGAGTGGCTCGAATTCCGGCACGGTGCCGTTCTTGCCACCGGACGGTCACGTCCATCCGTGATGGCGAGCTGAAGACGGTCTTATCGGTCGGCGTTGCCG
>NZ_JBHUSF010000294.1:0-11724 GCF_042673295.1 Rhodococcus sp. NPDC057014 | reverse complement strand
GGGCAGCACGGTCGCCAGGGTCACCGGACGCGACGAATCCTTGACCGGAAGCGGGGCGGTCGCCGACGGGACGAACTCGCGCAGCGCCACCAGATCGCATTCGGCGGCGAGGCCTTCGAACGGCCGGGTCACGGCCGCCGCGGCGCTCTCCCGTTCCGCCTGCCGCTGGGCGAGCTTCTCGGCGCGGGCGCTACCAGGCTTCGGACCACTGTTTCTCTTGCTCTTCTTTGCCACGACGCCAAAACCTACACGCCGACGCGGCTCCGGTCAGGAGGCCAGCCATTTCTTGGTGCGCCCGGGGTGGTTGGTGGCCACCCAGCTGACCCCGAGTTCGCGGCACAGTTCGACGTCGCTGCGGTTGTCGACGGTCCAGCAGTACGTGGCCCGTCCCGCGGCGGCGGCCTTGTCGACGATGTCCGGGTGTTCGTGCAGCGTTTTCACCGACGGGCCGACCGCGGTGGCGCCGACGGTGGTGGCGGCTCCTCCGCCGAGGTACCGGGCGGATTCGCCGAGCAGCACG
Source organism: Rhodococcus sp. NPDC057014 (assembly GCF_042673295.1). NCBI lineage: Bacteria > Bacillati > Actinomycetota > Actinomycetes > Mycobacteriales > Nocardiaceae > Rhodococcus > Rhodococcus sp. NPDC057014. The sequence continues at coordinate 11,204 of NZ_JBHUSF010000294.1, read as the reverse complement.
GTCGGGAGCATCGGCGCCGACCGGCGGATCCGCCACACCGCTCCGGCGGAGAACGACATCACGACGGCGCGGGAGTGGTCGGCGGACGGTGGTGCGGCGATGCCGAAGCGTTGCAGTTCGGCGAGAACCTTGCTTTCGACCAGCCCGCCGAAGCGCACGGGGTGCTTGGTTTCGATGAAGAGTTTCACTGGGCGCGCCGTCCAGTCCAGGGTGAGTGCGATCAGCGCGCTCAGCTCGAGAAGTTCGGCGGGCTCCTCCTCGGTGCCGTAGTTGAACTCCGTCAGTTCGTCGAGCGTCATCTCGCTGACGACGCCGGTGCCGGTGGACGTCCGGTCGACGGTGCGGTCGTGGACGCACACGAGGTGGCCGTCCCGGGTGAGCCGCACGTCGCACTCGAGTCCGTCCGCGCCTTCCTCCAGTGCCAGTTCGTAGGCGGCGAGGGTGTGTTCCGGCATGGCCGCGGATGCGCCTCGGTGGGCCACCACCAGGGGCCCGCGCCGGTCGGGGCTCACGACGCGACGGCTTCCCGGTCGGCGTCACTGGACGTCGTCTCAGTTTTCTCGGCCGACTTCGCGGCGGGCTTGTCCGCATCGGTCTGCGGCAGCGGGTCGGTGGCGATCACCCAGCGGGTGACGGGTTCCTTCGCGCCCTTCAGCGTCCGGCCCTCGAGCCGCCGGAGCACCATCAGCGCGAGGAGGGCGGTCGCGGACGCGACCAGCGCCGTGAACGCGGCCAGCAGGACGCCGTCCGCCATGGCCTGCAGACCCGGCCTGGATCGCCAGAACCAGTTGAAGACGACGAGCACGGCGCCGAAGACCCACAGACTCCACCAGGCGCGGACCAGCAGGACCGCGCGGGGGTCGCGGCGGATCACCTCGAGCAGGAACACTCCCGGCATCACCAGGTTCAGGCCCGGCACCGCGCACCCGACGACGACGTCGGTGGGGGTGCGGGGGTCGGATTTCTTCGCCCGGGCGAACGTGCGGCGACGCATGCGCAGCAGCCAGCACACTCCGGCGATTCCCGACAGCAGCGCGAAGAGCATCCCGCCGGCCTGACCGACGAACACGGCGATGTCGGACACGGCGAGCACGGTGGGGTCGATCAGCCGGGTCCGGTTGCGGAGGAGGACGGCGTACCGGCCCAGTTCGGCGAGCACTCCGAATGCGTACAGCCCAACGGTAATTGTGAGGAAGCGCGCGGCCTTGCCTGCGAGCAGTTCCGGCCAGTCGCGGCGGGTGGAGGGGGCGTCGACGTGATCGTGGAGTCCCCAGCGGGGGATCTCGGTGTAGTGCGGGGTGGGGCTCGGCGGCGACGGCTCGTCGGCGAGACCGCTGCGTTGCAGCGGAGGTCGCGCGATCCAGCGGAATCCCCGACTCGCGGGCGGCTGGTGGTGATCGGTCCGGACGGGGGCGAGCAGCACACCGTGGCAGCGGGGGCACCACTGCGCCGGGGAGCCGAGGACCGGCCACCGGGCCGCGCACCGCGCGCACACCTGAACGACGACGCTCATGCCCTCCGCACCCACTTCACATTGCCGATTCTGTCACGGCCCGCGAATACGGGCAGCCCACGACCGAATCGTCCTTTTTGGGGAGAATGTGTGAGCTGCACCACCGGAAATGCCGAGTTATCCACAGTTTCCACAGGTTCATACACAGTTATGGACAGTGTGAGTAGTGCTTATACACAGGTCAGAGCGCATGTGAATCCGGGATTGTTGACAGCTTCGGGTGAACGGTCCACAGCGGTGGATGAATTTGACATCGCAGCTCGGTGAACATTCGGACTCGGTGACCGACGGCTCGGCCCGGAATTACCCCTCCAGTTCGGATCGCCCGCGAAGCGACCCGAGAACTCCGGACCGGCCGTCGTCTCCCCCACCCGTGCCGGGCGAAAAGGTCCCGACACTTGATCTGACGCAGCCCGGCGGGGTTTGGTTCCACCCAATCTGTAATCTCGGAAACCGATGACGGAAGACGCCGGATCGCGGTGGCACCTCGGGCCCGCCCGTGTTCTCCGGGTGGCCGCCGCCCTGATCGTGGCGCAACTTCTCGTGCGGACGTGGGTGGCCGCGAACAGCGACTTCTACTGGGACGATCTGATCCTCGCCGGGCGCGGCGGCAGCCTCCCCCTCTTGTCGGGCGACCTCCTGCTCTACGACCACGACGGTCACCTCATGCCGGGGGCCTTCCTGGTGGCGGGTATCGCGACGCGGATCGCGCCGTATCAGTGGATCCTGCCGATGCTGACGATGGTCGCGCTGCAGGCGGTGGCGTCGTACGCGGTGTTCCGGTTGCTTCGCAAGATCCTCGGCCCGCGGCCCGTGCTGCTGGTTCCGCTGGCGCTGTATCTGTTCTCTCCGCTGACCGTGCCGGCGTTCGCGTGGTGGGCGGCGGCGCTCAACGCGCTGCCCCTGCAGATCGCGCTGGCGTGGGTGGCCGGCGACGCCCTCGAACTGTGCCGCACCGGACGGCGGCGGTACGCGGTGTCCGGCACGCTCGTGCTGATCGCGTCGCTGCTGTTCTTCGAGAAGTCCGTCGTCGTCCCGTTCGCCGCGTTCGCGACCGTCGCGCTGCTCGCGCACGTCGGCGAGCGGGAGCGGCCGGTGCGGTCGACGCTGCGGCGGGGCGCGGCCCTGTGGATCCCGTCGGCGGCGGTGCTCGCGGTGTGGGCCGGGTTCTACTTCTCCACCGTCGCGTCGCAGTGGGAGTGGGCGGGGGCGTCGCGCGCGGTGGAGTTGCTCCATCACGGCACGTCGCTCGGTCTGCTGCCCACGTTCGTGGGTGGGCCGTGGACGTGGGAGCGGTGGATTCCGAGTCCCCCGTGGGCGTCCCCGTCGACGTCGCTGGAGGTGATCGGCTGGATCGCCCTCGTCGTGGCGGTCGTCGTGACGGTCCGGCTGAAACGCCGGATCGGCTGGGTGTGGGTGCTCACCGCCGCGTACTTCCTGCTGTCGGTGACGGCGATGGTCGTCACCCGGTGGGGCGCCGACACCACGTACGAACTCGCGCAGACCCTGCGCTACTTCACCGACACCGCGGTGATCCTCGCGATCGCCGTCGCCGTGATCGCCCGGGCACCCCGGCGCCGAGCCGAACCCGTCCGGCTGCGGCCTCTGGTGGCGGCCGGTACCGTCGTCGCGTTCGTCGCGAGCAGCCTGTGGTCGACGTACACGTTCACCCGCAGCTGGGAGGAGAACCCGACCACCGACTACCTCGCGACCGCGCGGGCGTCGCTCGCCGACCGGGACGACGCGCCGATCCTCCAGCAGCCCACGTCCATCTGGGTGCTGTTGCCGGTGGCGTACCCGAACAACCTGGTGAGCCGCGTCTTCGCCCCGCTCCGCGACCGGCCCGCGTTCTCCGACAGCACCCCGGACCTCCGGATGATCGACGACGCCGGGTCCGTGGTCGACGCCCAGGTGACGTGGGTGCGTGCGATCGAGCCGGGACCCGTCCCGGACTGCGGGCACCTGGTGGACCGGCGCAGTTTCGAACCGCTTCCCCTCGACGGGCCGCTGACCGGCTGGGAGTGGACGGCGCAGCTCAACTACCTCGCGACGGCGGACGGCGAGATCGCTGTCGCGATGGAGGACGGCAGCCCGGTGCGGGTGCCGGTGCACCGCGGCCCGAATTCGGTGTTCGTGCGGCTCACCGGTGGCGGTCAGGGCCTGCGGGTGAGCACCCTGACCCCGGACCTGTCGGTGTGCATCGGGGTGGGCCCGGTCGGGGTGGTCGTCCCGAAGTAGCTACCGCCCGTACCGCGACCAGGCGACGCGGGTGTTCGCCGCACCGACGATCGCCGCGGCCACGTCGTCCCAGCTCGCGGCGGGGAGCCCGAGTTTCGCGAACAGGGAGCGGCGCGGCCCGGTCATCTCGATCGTGGCGTCGGGGAACCGCTTCTCCACCACCTCGCGCAGTGTGCCGATCCCGTCGACGATGCCGAGTTCGACGGCTCGGCGCCCCAGCCAGACGTCGCCGTCGAACAGTTCCGCCTCGGCCGCTTTCAGCTTGTCCCCGCGGCGGCCGACCACCCAGTCGCGGAACTCGTCGTGGATGCCTTCCTGGATCTGTTCGAGCCACTGCACGTCCTCGGACTTCTCCGCGAAGAACGGGTCGAGGCGGGCCTTCGCCTCACCTGCCGAATGCAGCCGTCGTTCGATGCCCAGGCGGTCGATCAGTTCGGAGAACCCGAATCCCGCGGAGATGACGCCGACGGAGCCGACCACCGAGGTGGCGGTCGCGTAGATCTCGTCGGCCGCGCAGGCCAGCCAGTAGCCGCCGGACGCGACGACGTCCTCGCAGAACGCGAGCACCGGCAGTTCGTGTTCTGTGGCGAGCTGACGGATGCGGGCGGCGATGTATTCGCTCTGCGTGGGAGACCCGCCGGGACTGTTGATCAGCAGCGCCACCGCTTTCGCGCCGTGCGTGGTGAACGCGCGCCGCAACGGTTCCTCCACGGATTCCGCGCTCAGCACGCGGCCGAAACCCGCTCCGCCGGACGCGATCATCCCCTGCAGCCGCACCACCGGGACCACCCCGGCGCCGGAGCCGCCGAACGCGTCGGGCAGCTTGTCGGCCAGCGGTTTCGGCAGGTTCAGTGGGATCTTCGCCATGAAATCAGCGTACCGATCATGGATCGGGCAGAGTGGTTCACATGGAGTTGCGAATCTTTACCGAACCCCAGCAGGGTGCCACCTACGACGATCTTCTGGCGGTGGCGCAGGCCGCCGAACGATTCGGATACGGCGCGTTCTTCCGCTCCGATCACTACCTCGCGATGAACACCGAGGGCCTGCCCGGGCCGACGGATGCGTGGATCTCGCTGGCGGGCATCGCCCGAGAGACGTCCACGATCCGCCTCGGCACCCTCGTCACGTCTGCGACGTTCCGGTACCCGGGGCCGCTGGCGATCTCGGTGGCGCAGGTGGATCAGATGAGCGGCGGTCGCGTCGACCTCGGCATCGGCGCCGGCTGGTACGAGGAGGAGCACCAGGCGTACGGCATCCCGTTCCCGCCGCTGAAGGAGCGGTTCGAGCGGCTCGAGGAGTCCCTCGCCGTGATCACCGGACTGTGGCGCACTCCGCTCGGGGAGACGTTCTCCTACGACGGGACGCACTTGACGGTCAAGAATTCGCCGGCGCTCCCGAAGCCGCGGCAGCCGCAGGGTCCGCCCGTCCTGATCGGCGGCACCGGCAAGAAGAAGACCCCCGCACTGGCCGCGAAGTACGCGAACGAATTCAACGTCCCGTTCCAGTCGATCGACGACACTCGGGACGTGTTCGAACGGGTCCGGCTCGCGTGCAAGACGATCGACCGCGACCCCGCGGAACTGGTGTACTCCAACGCGCTCGTCCTGTGCTGCGGGCGAACGGAGGAGGAGATCGCCAAGCGCGCCCTCAACATCGGACGCGAGGTGAGCGAACTGCGGGAGAACGGACTCGCCGGGTCGCCCGCCGAACTCGTCGACAAGATCGGCCGCTACGCGGAGGCCGGGTCGCAGCGGATCTACCTGCAGACACTCGACCTCGGCGACCTCGACCACCTGGAATTGGTCGCCAGTGAGGTCGTCCCGCAACTGAGCTAGGCGGAGGCGGAACCGTCCGTCACATCGTCCGTTCGAGACCGGCAGGTTCGTTCGACGGGCTCAGCACCGTTCCGTTCCCTCTCCGGCGGTGGAATGCTCGAGGTACGTCCGGACCGGCCGTGCGTCGACTCCACGAGGAGATGAACAGGTGCGATGAAGTACGTGATTACGTGGACGGTGCGTGAGGGCGGTTCCGCCGCCGAGAACGAGGAGGCAGCGCGACGGAGCCTCGAAGTGTTCGCGAGATGGACGCCGGCCGAGGGCGCGAACTTCCATCAGTTCCTCGGCCGCCTGGACGGCACCGGGGGATTCGCGTTCGTCGAAGCGGACGACCCGAACGACATCCTGGACGGTCCGACGAAGTTCGGGCCCTTCTTCGAGTTCCACGTCTACCCGGTCGCCGACATCGCCGTCACCACGCAGGCCGCGCAGCACGCGGTCGAGTTCCGGGGTGCGATCAGCTGATCCCGGCTCAGTGCCGGGTGGTCGAATCCTGATCCCGGCTCAGTGCCGGGTAGTCGAATCCAGGAACTGTCGGAGGTCGCGGTCCCACTGCGCGTCGCGGGCGCGGTTCAGGGAGGCGCGGCAGATGAGGAAACCGGACAGCGCGATCATCATCACCGCGAACCAGGTGAACAGTCCGGCGATCACACCGGCCACGCGGGCGGCGGACGACGACATCGGTTCGGTGGTGAGGTTGCCGTCGGCGTTGACCCAGATGTCCTGTTTGGTTCCCGAGGGGGTGGCGGGGTCGACGGTGATGTCGGCGTGCCGGGTTTCGTCACCCCAGGTCCACTTGGCGGGGGCGGTGTCGACGCCAGACGGTGCGACGTCGGAGGTGACGGACACTCCGGTGGAGTCGGCGAGCGTGGTGGCGGTGACTGTGCGGTAGTCCGCGACCTGCTTCTCCGCCAGCGTCAGCTGACTGTCGATGGTCCGGGCGCCCACGAGGATGGCGAGGGGCAGCATCGCGAAGGCGAGCACCACGACCGCGAGGGTGAGCATGTTCTCGATCCGGTCCGAGCGCCGGAGAAGCGGGTTGTACCGCTGACGAGCCGACCGCTTGCGCAGCCCTCGTGGTTGAGAGTTGTTCCACATTCCGGATCCGGTCCTCTCGCCGACAATTCCCTACCATCCAGGGTCGTACGCAAGGCAAACAAGATCAAGTCGATCCGGTGTGTTATTGGGCACTGTGCCGTATTACACTCATCTGCTTCCCGCCATCGCGCGATGCTCCTTGGGGCTCATTCCGCGCACGCGTTTGAACGCCGCACTCAGCGCGAATGCACTCCCGTACCCCACCCGCTGCGCCACCGACGCGACCGTGGCATCGGGTTCGCGGAGCAGATCCGCGGCGAGTGACAGCCGCCAGCCTGCGAGGAAGGTCATAGGCGGTTCGCCGACGAGGTCCGTGAACCGGCGTGCGAGGGCCGCCCGCGACAGTCCGGTTTCCGCGGCGAGCGACTCCACCGTCCATTGGTGTGAGGGGTTGTTCTGCAGGATGCGCATCGCCTTACCGACCACCGGGTCGCCCTGCGCCCGCACCCAGGACGGCGCTTCGGCCGCCGGCGTCGCGAACCAGGCGCGCAGCACGGCGATCAGCAGCAGGTCGAGGAGACGGTCCAGGACCGCTTCCTGGCCGGGCTCGTCGCGCACCACTTCGTCGTGCATGAGCGTGACGAGCCGGGAGTCCCAGTCGGCGCGGCGCTGCACGACGAGTCCGGGGAGCGCGGACAGCAGACGCCGGCTGATCTCGCCGGGGGTCTGATAGGTGCCCGTCAGCATGACGGTGCGGCCGTTCGCACTGTTGCCCCAGGTGCGCACCCCGAGGTGCATCGCCTCGGCGAGCGGTTCGCCGCGGAGGGTCGTGCAACTCTGGTCGGGGTTGATGATCACGTGCGGCGGGGTGTCCGGGTGGTCGGCGACGACGTACCGCTCGGGTCCGCGAATGATCGCGACGTCGCCCTCGGTGAGCTGCACCGGTTCGCCGGTGTGCGGGAGAATCCAGGCTTCGCCGCGGCCCATCGCGACAAGGCTGAGCGGCGCGTGGTCGTCGATCTGCAGCGACCACGGCGGCTCCATGATCGACCGGAGCACGAACGCTCCGGCGGCGCGGGGACCACTGATGAGACCGGCGAGGGGATCCACACGATCAGCGTAGACGCTCGCGTATGGAACAGCGCTTTTCAACCATGGAAAGTCTCGATGCCGCCGTCTTGACTGGAGACATGACAACCACTCCGCACTCGCTCGTCCTCACCGTCACCGGCAAGGTCGGCAGCCGCGTCCTCGCCCGGCTCACTGCCGCAGGCGTGCCCCGCGACTTCGCCGAGTACGTCCGCGCCGCGGCAGCGGTCGAGGTCTGGAGGATGTGATCATGGAGCGCTATCTGACGATCGTCACGGCGGTCGGCGCCGGCGTGGTGGGCGGCGTGATGTTCGCGTTCTCCACGTTCATCATGACCGGGCTCGGTCGCCTGGATCCGGCGCAGGGCATCTCGGCGATGCAGGCGATCAATCGCGAGGCGCCGAACTTCTGGTTCATGACGGCGCTGTTCGGTACCGCACTGACGTCGATCGCGCTCGCGATCGTCAGCGTGGTGCGGCACGACGGTTCGGCCGTGTACGCGGTGATCGCGTGCGCGCTGTATCTCGTGGGGATCGCCGCGACCATCGTCTACCACGTGCCGCACAACAACGCGCTGGACGCGATCGATCCCGCCGCGGCGGGCTCGGCGGACTTCTGGCGCGACTACGTGTCGGGCTGGACCGGGTGGAACCACGTGCGCACAATCAGCGCCATCGCGGCGTCCGCAGTGCTCACGTGGTCCGCGACCCGTGGTCGATAGTCCGGCGCCTACGAGGGCGGCAGAATGTCGGTCTGCGCCGGGACCTCGTCCTGCTTCAACAGGCCGACCGGGCAGCTGACGCCGGTCGCGTGCACGGGGCAGTATCCGCCGGGGTTCTTCGCGAGGTACTGCTGGTGGTAGTCCTCGGCGTAGTAGAACTGCGTGAGCGGCGCGATCTCCGTGGTGATCGCGCCGTACCCGGCGTCGGCGAGCCGCTTCTCGAAGGCCTCACCGGTGGCCTCGGCGATCTCCACCTGCTGTTCGTCGATGGTGTAGATGGCCGAACGGTACTGCGTTCCCTGATCATTGCCCTGCCGCATGCCCTGCGTGGGATCGTGGTTCTCCCAGAACTCCTTGAGGATCTCGGCGTAGGAGATCACCTTCGGGTCGAAGACCACGAGCACCACCTCGGTGTGCCCGGTGCGTCCCGAGCAGGTCTCCTCGTACGTGGGGTTCGGCGTGTAACCGCCGGCGTACCCCACCGCGGTGGTGTAGACGCCGTCGAGTTGCCAGAACTCCTTCTCGGCGCCCCAGAAACATCCCATGCCCACCACCGCGGTCTGCAAGCCCTCGGGGAACGGGGGTTTCAGGGGGTGACCGTTGACGAAGTGCGTCGCCGGAACCGGGATCGGCTGACTACGTCCGGGGAGGGCGTCCTCGGCGGTGACCATCACGGATTTAGCGGCTGCTCGACCCAGAAGCTCGTCGTACCAAGACATGATTCGATGCTACGCGCGGTGCCGGAGTGGTCTCACGGGCGAGCGCCGACTGCATGCGCATCCGTTCGGCGCGGGCGGTGACCCAGCCCGTCGCGGGCACCTCCACCCACCGGTAGAGCGCCTCCGACACCAGCGCCGTCACCACCAGAAACGCGATGACGGCCCCGGTCTCGCCGAACGAACCGACCGTGTGCTCGTACACCCGGTAGAGGATCAGGGTGTGGACGAGGTAGATCGCGTAACTGCGGGTCGCGGTCCACCGCACGACGGCCCAGTGCGCCGCGGGTCCGTCGTACCGGCCCACCAGCACGACGCACGCGGTGACGACGGCGAACGTCCAGAGGTAGTGATCGCCCGCCCAGTACACGCGGAAGTCGGTGGCGAGGCGGATCACCTCGACCTGCGCCAGCCCGGCGACGACGATCCACCGGCAGTCCGCGAGCCGCGCCCAGCCGAGGTAGATGATCTGCCCGAGGAACACGGCGGGCAGCGTCGCGGCGATCTTCGACAGCATCGGGACCGTGTAGGGCTGCGGCGCGTACAGGTTGTAGAGCAGGATCAGGGCGCAGATCGAGGCGCCGGCCATCGGCATCGCGATGGGCAGGGTGCGGAGCACGGGTCGCGCGGCGACGCAAGCGAAGTAGAACAGGATCTGCACGGCGAGGGTCCACGTGACCCCGAGCACCGCGACCTCCGGTTTGAGGAAGAAGCCGCCGAGCACGAAACTCAGCGCGGCGTCGACGTTCGACACACCGTCCTGGCCGCTGAACATGCCGTTGATACCCAGACGGACCAGCACGATCGCGGCGAGGACGGCCACCCAGAATGCGGGCAGGATGCGGCCGAGCCTATTGAACAGGAAGTGCCCGGGTTCGTGGCGAATCGCCGAACGGGTGATCAGCAATCCGGTCAGCATCATGAATACGGCGACCCCGAGAAACGACAGATGCTGGTTGAGTCCGCCCCGCTCGACGAAGATCTGATAGACGACGTCGATGAACCACCATCCGGTTCCGAGGTCGTCGATCAGATAGAACGAGATGTGCGAGTAGATCACGGCCAGAACAGCGAAAAAGCGGAGCAGATTCGCGCCCGTGAGCTCCACACGCGGCGCGGCCGCATGCGAATCTGCAACGGGTGTCAGCGAAGGCATCGCGTCAGCTTAAGGTTCCGTTCACCGCTCGGACGAATTCTCACGACATTCAGTGTCGCCGCGCCAGCCTTTTTTCGGGTGCCCGAACTTTCCGTTCCGGGAATCGCTCCGTGACCCCAACTGTTGCGCAGGGTGTACCAATGAGATTGGGTATATACCCGAGAACGATTCGCCAAAGGCGGGTGTCAGGCGCGTGCCCACGTGTCGTCGACACCCGGAACACACCAGGGCTCACAGCCCGTTGATGAAGGGACCCTCGTGTCTGTTTACACGCTGCCGGAACTCCCGTACGACTATGCAGCTCTCGAGCCGCACATCTCCGGCAAGATCATGGAACTGCACCACGACAAGCATCACGCCGCGTACGTGACCGGTGCCAACACGGCGCTCGACAAGCTGGCCGAGCTCCGCGAGTCGGACACCCTGCCCGCCGTGGTCAACCTGCACGAGAAGAACCTCGCCTTCCACCTGGGCGGCCACACGAACCACACCGTCTTCTGGAACAACCTCTCCCCGGACGGCGGCGACAAGCCGACCGGTGAGCTCGCGGCCGCGATCGACGACCAGTTCGGCGGCTTCGACGCATTCCGCAACCACTTCTCGGCCAACGCCAACGCCATCCAGGGCTCCGGCTGGTCCATCCTGGCCTGGGATTCCATCGGCCAGCGCCTGCTCATCGTCCAGCTGTACGACCAGCAGGGCAACATCCCGATCGGCCTCACGCCGCTGCTGCTCCTCGACATGTGGGAGCACGCCTTCTACCTCGACTACCAGAACGTCAAGGGCGACTACGTCAAGGCATTCTGGAACATCGTGAACTGGGCGGACGTCGCCGCTCGCTTCGAGAAGGCACGCACCCAGACCGCGGGCCTGATCGTATAGTTCTCGCTTGCCG
>NZ_JBHUSF010000293.1:0-11777 GCF_042673295.1 Rhodococcus sp. NPDC057014 | reverse complement strand
GTCCAGAGACTCGCTAACCACGCACGGGCGGCGTAGCCGCCTACTTCAACAGTGCACGCGACATCACGACGCGCTGGATCTGGTTTGTGCCTTCGTAGATCTGTGTGATCTTCGCATCACGCATCATCCGCTCGACAGGGAAGTCCGTCGTGTAGCCGGCGCCACCGAACAGCTGGACGGCGTCGGTGGTGACCTCCATCGCGACGTCGGAGGCGAAACACTTGGCTGCCGCGGAGATGAAACCGAGGTTCTTCTCGCCGCGCTCGGCGCGTGCCGCGGAGGTGTAGACCATGAGGCGTGCGGCCTCGACCTTCATCGCCATGTCGGCGAGCATGAACTGCACGGCCTGGAAGTCGCTGATCGACTTGCCGAACTGCTTGCGGTCCTTGGTGTAGGCGAGGGCGGCGTCGAGGGCGCCCTGTGCGAGGCCGACCGCCTGCGCGCCGATGGTGGGGCGGGTGTGGTCGAGGGTCTGCAGCGCCGTCTTGAAACCGGTGCCGGGCTCGCCGATGATGCGGTCGCCGGGGATCTTGCAGTTCTCGAAGTACAGCTCGGCGGTGGGCGAACCCTTGATGCCGAGCTTCTTCTCCTTCGGTCCGACGACGAATCCTTCGTCGTCCTTGTGGACCATGAACGCGGAGATGCCGTTGGCGCCCTTGTCGGCGTCGGTGACGGCCATGACGGTGTACCAGCTGGACTTGCCACCGTTGGTGATCCAGCACTTGGACCCGTTGAGGATCCAGTCGTCGCCGTCGGCCTTGGCGCGGGTGCGCATGCTCGCGGCGTCCGACCCGGCCTCGCGCTCGGACAGCGCGTACGACGCCATCGCCTCGCCGGACGCGAGCTGCGGCAGGACCTGCTGCTTGAGTTCCTCGGAGCCGTTGAGGATCAGGCCCATGGTGCCGAGCTTGTTGACGGCGGGGATCAGGGAGGAGGAGCCGCAGACGCGGGCGACCTCTTCGATGACGATGCAGGTGGCGACGGAGTCGGCGCCCTGCCCGTCGTACTGCTCGGGGACGTGGATGGCGTTGAAGCCGGAGTTCACGAGGGCCTGCAGCGCCTCTTCGGGGAAGCGCGCATCCTCGTCGACTTCCTTCGCGTGGGGTGCGATCTCCTTCTCGGAGAGCGCGCGGATCGCGGACCGCAGTTCGTCGTGCTCTTCACCGAGCTTGAACAGATCGAAGTCCGGATTTCCGGCCATGGGGGCGCTCCTTGCTGAGTCTCGACGGCACCGAGTCTGAGCGGCACTCCGTGCCAGGTTCTTTTCCGTTCAGGTGGGCCGCAACGTTCGTGGTCGGCAAACTACTGCCACTGGAGAGCAGTCAACCACGGCACTGAGTGCCAGTCAAGGGTGGGAGTCGTCACTCTCGGCCGCTCAACTCCGGCGCCGCGACAACTGGGTGCGGATGCGCCCGGTGATCTCCTCCACGGGAGTCCCCGGCGGGTACGAGACCACCAGTACGGCGTCCTCTTCCTGCGTGGATGCCCCCGGGGCGACGCCGAACGTCCGGCGCACGTCGAGCAGGGCCCGCTCGAGTTCCTCCGCGGTGGCGTCCGGGTCGCCCTTGATCATGTTCCGAAGCAGAAAGTTGTGGCACGCGGTGACAGCGGCCGCGAATCCGATGACCTTCAGGACCGGTTGGGTGGGCACGACGCCGCGCAGGTAGTCGACGAACAACCGCTCGTAGCGGACGCCGGTGACGATCTCCCGGTCGCGGAGCGCGGGAACCCTCTGGACCACCTGGTACCGCCGCACCGCCAGTTCCCGGTTCTCCCGGAACCTGTCGAAGACCAGGCCCGCCGTCCTGCAGACCGCCGCCCACGGGTCGTCGGTTTCCGTGGTCAGATGGTCCTCTGCCTGCTGAAACAGTGATTCGTGATCGGCGAAGATCACGTCCTCCTTGGAGCGGAACTGGCGGAAGAACGTCCGCCGGGACACCCCGGCGGCCGACGCGATCTGCTCGACGGTCGTCGCCTCGTACCCGTTCTCGGAGAACAGCCGGATGGCCTGTGCCACCACGTGGACGCGGAAGTCCGCGGGATCGATGCCGGGTGTGTCGACGCGCTCGGTCATGAGGCCCAGTATCCATCGGCGGCATTGGACCCGCAGTGCCCTGGACCCGGAACGCCGCGCGGGCGGATACTCGAAAGAGTGCGTCCGTCCTGGTTGGGCGGGGCGAGGTCGAGTTCTAGTGTGCCCTGGACAAGGTGAAGGACCCGTTCCGGGGGCGGGGGATAGGCGCCGCCCCGCGGACCTGCGCGTCCCGGGACAGCGACCCGACGGTTCCGCCCCGGACGGCGGCGAACCGATTCCGCTGTCGGCGGCGCAGCGGGCCACGTGGTTCGCTCAGCAACTGGAACCGCGGGTTCCGATCTTCATCGCCCAGTACGTCGAGTTCCGCGGTGCACTGGACATGGATCTGTTGCGGCAGGAGACGGTGGAGGCGGCCCGCGAATTCGAATCGCCGTTCCTCAAGGTCTACGACGTCGACGGCCGCCCGCTGCAGTACGTGGACCACCGGACGGACACGTCGATCGCGTACGTCGACTTCCGCGCCGACGAGGATCCGGTGGCGGCGGCGCACGAATGGATGGAGCGTGACTACGTCACGCCGATCGACCTGAGCGCAGACCGGCTGGTGGAGACATCGATCCTGCAGACCGGGGATACGCACTTCCTGTGGTACAGCAGGATTCACCACGTCGCCCTCGACGGCTACGGTGCGATGACGATGCTGCGCCGCATCGCGCACCGGTACTCCGCGAAAGTCGCGGGCCGCGAACCGGATCCGAACAGGGCGGTCGGCCTGCGGCAGTTGTACGACATCGACAGCCGGTACCGCGCCTCGGACCGTTTCCTGACCGACCGCGAGTACTGGGCGGAGCGGGTCGCCGGGGTCGAGGGCACCACCCTGGCGCGGACGGCGGGGCACGTGTCCGCCGCGAGCACGGTCGAGAGTGCCGTCCTCTCCGACGACGTCGTGGCCGTCCTCGATTCCCGCGACAGCCCGTCGGCGGCGACCATCATCGCGGCCGCGGCGTGCTACCTGGCGCGGCGCACCGGCAGAACCGATGTGCTGGTGACCATCCCGGTGTCGGCGCGCACGACGGCGGTGCTGCGCAATTCCGGCGGCATGCTCGTCAACGTCGCCCCGATGCCCGTCCGTGTCCGGGCCGAGGACACCGTCGCCGACCTGGTCGCGCAGGTCCAGCGTGAACTCGTCGCGGCACTGCGGCACCAGCGGTGCAGCCTCGACGACATCCGACGTGACGCCGGCGACACCGCGTCGACGGAGTTGTACGGGCCGATGGTGAACGTCATGTTGTTCCGCCAGGAGGTGGCGCTGGGTCCGCTGGTGGGCGACTTCCACATCGTCACCTCGGGTCCGGTGGAGGACCTGCTGATCAACGTGTACCAGAGCGGCACACCCACGAGGATCTTCGTCGACTTCCGTGCGAATCCCAGCCGCTACGAGCGCGGCGAACTGCGCGAACACCATCGGCAGTGCGTCGAACTGCTCGCGGAACTGGCCACCACGGACCCGGCGACCCTCGTGGGCGACATCCACGAGGAAAGCGCCCGCATCGGGGAACGGTTGCTGGGCGAGGCCCGGGAAGTCGAGTACTGGCGCCGGCGACTGGACGGGTTGCCCGACCTCCTGCCGTTGCCCACCGACCGGCGGCGGCCCGCCAGTCTGTCGCCGGAGAGCGACCGGGTCACCGTCGTGGTGCCTGCGAAGTTGCACCGCCGGGTGGCCGCGCTGGCCGAAGGCGCAGGCACCGCAGGCAGCACGGTGTTCCTCACCGCGCTGTCGATCCTGCTCGGCCGGGTCACCGGAAGCAGCGACATCGCCGTCGGGACGGCAGTGGACGTGGGTGACCGCACGGACACCGTGGTGGTGCGTTCGCGGTACGCGGGCGAGGTGCCGTGCCGCGACTACCTGGCCCACGTCCGGGACATCGCCGCGGACGCGGTGTCGCACACCGGGGTTCCGTTCGACCGTCTGGTGCGCGAGCTCGGCGTGTCGGTGTCGGAGGCGTACGCACCGATCGTCCAGGTGCTGCTCGACACCCGGCCCCCCGGCTCCCCGGAAGCGGAGTTCCCCGGCCTCGACCTGTGCGTGTCCGTGACGGAAGCGGTCGGCGAGTCGGGGGGACCGGCCGGGGCCACCGTCGAATTCGGTTTCGCCGCAAACCTGTTCGACGCCCGAACGGTCCGGGTGGCGGCCGAACGGTACCTGCGCATCCTCGATGCGATGACGGCCGGTCCGGACGTTCCGGTCGGTGACATCGAGATCCTGTCCGTGGACGAACGTTCCGCGTTGACACCGGTCCGCGGCCTGCCTGCCCGGTCCGAGCGCACCCTGCCCCGCCTCTTCGCCGATGCCGCGGCACTCGATCCGGCGGCGACCGCCCTGACCCGGCAAGGCGAAGAATTGTCGTACCGCGAGCTGGACCGGTGGTCGACGCAGGTCGCGCGGATCTTGATCGACCAGGGGGTGGGACCGGAATCGTTCGTCGCGCTGGCGTTGCCGCGGTCGTTCCGATCGGTGGCGTCCGTCTGGGCGGTCGCGAAGACGGGGGCGGCGTTCGTGCCGGTGGACCCGAACTACCCGGCCGACCGGGTCGACTACATGCTGGCCGATTCGGGTGTGGTGCTCGGTCTGACGGAGCAGTCGGTGCGCGGCCGGCTGCACGATTCGATTCCGTGGTGCGTGCTGGACGACCCGGACTTCCGAGCCGAGTGCGCCGCCCGCCCGGACGGTCCGCTGACCGACTCGGACCGCACTCGACCGCTGCACCTCGACAACGCCGCGTACCTGATCTACACGTCCGGTTCGACGGGGCAGCCGAAGGGCGTCACCGTCACCCACCGCGGCCTGGACAATTTCGCCGCCGATCAGCAGGAGCGGTTCGGCGCCACCAGATCGTCTCGGACGCTGCACTTCTCCACACCCAGTTTCGACGCGTCCGTGTTCGAGTACCTGCAGGCCTTCGGGGTGGGCGCCACCATGGTGGTGGTGCCGCCGACCGCATACGGCGGCTCCGAACTGGCCGATCTGCTGCGGTCGGAACGCGTCACGCACGGTTTCGTCACCACCGCGGCGCTAGGAACGATCCCGCCCGATTCGCTGGGCGACTTCCTCGACGTGGCTGTGGGCGGCGAGGCCTGCCCACCCGACCTGGTGGCCCGGTGGGCGCCGGACCGTCGGCTGCACAACGCCTACGGCCCGACCGAAACGACCATCATGGCGAACATCAGCGCGCCGATGACCCCCGGCGACCCCATCACGCTGGGTGGGCCGCTCCGGGGCACCGAGGAAGTGGTGCTCGACGCCCGGCTCCATCCGGTACCCGTCGGGGTGCCGGGTGAGCTGTACATCGCCGGTGCCGGTGTGGCGCGGGGCTATCACCGCCGCCCGGGTCTCACCGCGGCGCGGTTCGTCGCCGACCCGTACGGCCGGGGCCGGATGTACCGCACCGGCGACGTGGTGCGGTGGCGGCCCGACCACACGCTCGAGTACTTGCGGCGCAGCGACTTCCAGGTGAAGGTCCGCGGTTTCCGCATCGAGCTCGGCGAGATCGACGCGATGCTGCAGACGCATCCGGACGTGCGACTGGCCGTCACCATCGGCAGGCCGGGCCCGTCCGGGGACACGGTTCTGGTCTCGTACGTCGTCCCCGCCGCGGGCAGGCCGATCGAGACGTCGGAACTGCTGCGTCAGGTGCGGAACCGGTTGCCGGCGTACATGGTTCCCTCGGTGGTCGTGGTGCTGGACGAGATCCCGCTGAACCCGGTCGGGAAGCTGGACCGCGCGGCGCTGCCCGAACCGCGGTTCCTGTCCGCGGCGGCCGAGTTCAAGGCTCCTGCCGACCCGGTCGAGGAGGCGATCGCCGAGGTGTTCACCGAGGTCCTCGGCGTCGAGCGGATCAGTGTCGACGACAGCTTCTTCGACCTCGGCGGCAACTCTCTCGTCGCGACGCGGGTGATCGCCCGGGTCAACGCGGCCCTCGGTTCGGACGTGGGGGTGCGGGCGCTGTTCGAGGCGCCCACCGTCGAACTGCTGGCCGCGCACGTCCGCCGGGCGGGCACCGAACTCGTGGACCGGCCACCGCTGACCGTCGGGGAGCGGCCCGAGCGCATCCCGCTGTCGCTGGCGCAGCAGCGGATGTGGTTCATCAACCAGTTCGACACGTCGTCGGTGGCGTACAACATCCCGATGGCCGTGCGGCTCATCGGTCCCCTCGACGCCGACACGCTGCGGGCCGCGGTCGGGGACGTGATCGAGCGGCACGAGTCGCTGCGCACGAAGTACCCCGCGTCGGAGGACGGGCCGTACCAGGTGGTCGTCGACACCGCCGACGTCGTTCCCGACCTCACCCCGCAGGTCGACGGCGACGAGTCGCTGCACGACCGCATCGCGACGCTCCTCACGGGCGGATTCGACGTGAGCGCGAAGGTCCCGCTGCGCGCGGCCCTGTTGTGGACCGGTCCGGACGAGCACGTGCTCGTGATCGTGGTGCACCACATCGCCGCCGACGGGGCGTCACTCGCGCCGCTGGCCCGAGACCTGATCGTCGCCTATTCGGCGCGCCGGTCCGGGACCCTGCCGAGCTGGGAGCCGCTGCCCGTGCAGTACGCCGACTTCAGCGTGTGGCAGCGCCGGCTGCTCGGCAGTGCCGAGGACCCGGACAGTCTCATGTCCCGGCAATTGCAGTACTGGCGGGGTGTACTGGCCGAACTCCCGGAGGTCAGCGCCCTCCCGCTCGACCGGAACCGGCCGGTCACCCGCTCACTCGCGGGGGCGACCGCGCAGTTCCCGATCGAGGCCGGCCTGCACCGGCAACTGCTCCTGCTCGCGCGCGAGCACAACGCGACGCTGTTCATGGTGATGCACGCGGCGCTCGCCGTGCTGCTGTCGAGGATGACCGGATCGGGGGACGTCGCCATCGGCACCCCGATCGCGGGTCGCGGCGAGGCGGCGCTGGACGATCTGGTGGGAATGTTCGTCAACACGCTGGTGCTACGGACTCCGGTGGGGTCGGGCGACGTGTTCACCGACGTGCTGGCCAGGGCCCGCGACACGGACCTGGGCGCGTTCGGGCACACGGACGTTCCCTTCGAGAGCGTGGTGGACGAGCTGGCCCCCGGCCGGTCGACGTCCCACTCGCCGCTGTTCCAGGTGCTGCTCGAATTCCAGAACACGGTGCGCGCCCACCTCGAACTGCCGGGCCTGACCGTCGAAGCCGTCGACGTCGACCCGGGCGTGGCCAAATTCGACCTGCAGTTGGCGCTCGCCGAGCATCACGACGAAAACGGCGGCGCTGCAGGAATGTCCGCGGCCTTCCTGTATGCGACGGACGTGTTCGACCGGTCGTCGGTGGACGGGTTCGGGGAACGCTTCGTCCGGGTCTTGCGGGCGGTGGTGGACGACCCGGTTGCGGTGGTGGGGGACATCCCGGTTCTCGGTGCGGCCGAGCGCGACCTGGTGCTGGACCGGTGGAACCGGGAGGGGGTCACCGCCGACGCGCAGACGGTGGTCGAGTTGTTCGCGCGAGTGGCCGCGGACACCCCGGACGCCATCGCGGTGGTGTGCGGCGACGAGTCTCTGACCTACGGCCGACTGGACGAGCAGGCGAACCGGTTGGCGCGGTTGCTGATCGCCGAGGGGGTGGGCACCGAGTCGCTGGTCGCGGTGATGGTGGATCGCACACCCGCCCTCGTGGTGACGCTGCTGGCGGTGCTCGCCGCCGGTGGCGGGTACGTGCCGGTCGACACGAGCTATCCCGCCGAGCGGGTGGCAGCGATGTTCGAGGACGCGCGACCCGTGTGCGCCGTGGTGAGCGCAGAATTCGCGTCGCTGGCGCCGGCCGGACTTCCGGTGGTGGCGATCGACGATCCGGACACGGTGGGAGCGGTGGCCGAACTGTCCGGGCTGCCGGTCACCGACTCGGACCGGTTGCAGCCGCTGTGGGCCGACGCCGTCGCGTACGTCATCTTCACGTCGGGATCGACGGGGCGGCCGAAGGGCGTCCAGGTGTCGCATCGGTGCGTCGTCGCGCTGCTGGCCAACACCCGGGAGCTGTTCGGGTTCGACTCGTCCGACGTGTGGACGCTGTTCCACTCGTACGCTTTCGACTTCTCCGTCTGGGAACTGTGGGGTGCGCTCGTCCACGGCGGCCGGCTGGTGCTGGTCGACTACTTCACCGCGCGGTCGCCGGACACGTTCCTCGAACTGCTCCGCCGGGAACGGGTGACGGTGCTGAACCAGACGCCGACGGCGTTCTATCAGCTGACGGAGGCGGATCGTGCGGCGAGCGCCGTCGAGGACGGCGACGCAACGCCACTGTCGTTGCGGCACGTGATCTTCGGTGGCGAAGCCCTCGACGTCGGGCAACTGGAGCGGTGGTACACCCGGCACGACGACCGCGCCCCCGTGCTGGTGAACATGTACGGCATCACCGAGACCACGGTGCACGTCAGCTACCTCGCCCTCGACCGGGCGCTGGCCGCGTCCGTGTCCGGCTCGGTCATCGGCGGCGGACTCCCCGGACTGCGCGTCTACGTCCTCGACGGCCGGCTGCATCCGGTGCCGCCCGGGGTGGTGGGCGAGCTGTACGTGTCCGGCGACCAGGTGACCCGCGGCTACATCGGGCGGCAGGGGCTGACCGCGACGCGGTTCGTCGCCGACCCGTTCGACCACCGCCGGGACGGGGCGCGCATGTACCGGTCGGGCGACGTCGTCAAATGGGGTGCGGGCGGGCGGCTCGAGTATGTGGGGCGCAGCGATTTCCAGGTGCAGCTGCGCGGGTTCCGGGTGGAACTCGGCGAGGTGGAGACCGCCCTCGCCGCGTGCGCCGGGGTGGCGCAGTCGGTGGTCGTGGTGCGCGGCGACGAGCGGGACGGCGACCGGCTGGTGGGGTACGTGGTGCCGGAGGCCGGCGCCGACGTCGACGCGGCGGCCGTTCTCGCCGCGGTCGGGACGACCGTGCCGTCGTACATGGTGCCCGCCGCGGTGGTGGTGATCGACACCCTGCCCCTCACCGTCAACGGCAAGCTCGACCGGAAAGCGCTGCCGGACGCCGACTTCGGAACGGCGACGGTGGGCTTCGTGGCCCCGCGCAATCCGGTCGAGGAGATCGTCGCCGCCGTGTTCGCCGACCTCCTCGGCATCGTCCGGGTGGGGGCGAACGACAGCTTCTTCGCGCTCGGCGGGAACTCGCTGACCGCGACCCGGCTCGTCGCCCGCGTCAACGCGGCGGTCGGCGACCGCCTGGGTGTGCGGGACGTGTTCGACGCCCCGACCGTCGCCGGGCTCGCCGCCCGCGCCGAGGCCGGGGAATTGCGGGCGGACTCCCGGCCGGCGCCCGCCCCGCGGGATCCGTCGCGGGAGGTCCCCGTCTCGCTGGCGCAGCAGCGGATGTGGTTCGCCAACCAGTTCGACACGGCGAGTGCGGCATACAACGTCGCGATCGCACTCCGCCTCACCGGCACGCTCGACGTGGCCGCGTTGCAGGCGGCCGTCGCCGACGTCGTCGAGCGCCACGAATCCCTCCGCACCGTCTTCCCGCTCACCGACGCCGGCCCACGGCAGGTGATCCTGCCGCCGGAGACGGTGGCGCCCGATCTCACACCGCACACCGTCGCGCTGTCGGACGTCGACGCGGAACTCCACCGCCTGCTCTCCGCGGGATTCGACGTGACGACGGAAGCGCCGCTGCGGGCCCGGCTGTTCGCGGCCGGCGAGCACGAGCACGTGCTGGCCGTGGTGGTGCATCACATCGCGGCGGACGGCTTCTCGATGGTCCCGCTCGCCCGCGACGTCCTGTCTGCGTACACGGCCCGCGCCCGCGGCGTGGCACCCGACTGGACTCCGCTGCCCGTCCAGTACGCCGATTACACACTCTGGCAACGGGACCGGCTCGGCGACGAAGACGACGAGGAGTCGCCGCTCGCCCGCCAGCTCCACTACTGGACGGCGGCGCTCGCCGACATCCCCGACGTGCTGGAACTGCCCACGGACCGGCCCCGCCCGCCCGCCCGCACCCTCGGCGCGGGCCGCGTCGAGTTCGGGATCGGCCCGGATCTCCACCAGGGTGTCGTGCAGGCCGCGCGCAGGCACGGGTCGACCGTGTTCATGGTGCTGCACGCCGCGCTGGCGGTGCTGTTGTCGCGGCTGAGTGCATCGGACGACGTCGCCGTGGGCACACCGATCGCGGGCCGCGGGGAGGCCGAACTCGACGACCTGGTCGGGATGTTCGTGAACACCCTCGTGCTCCGCACCCCCGTCGACGGCTCGAGCACGTTCACCGAACTGCTCGCGCAGGTCCGTGAGGCCGACCTCGGGGCGTTCACGCACGCGGACGTGCCGTTCGAACGCGTCGTGGAGAGTCTGCGTCCCTCCCGTTCGACGGAGTACTCCCCGCTGTTCCAGGTCATGCTCGAATTCCAGAACACCGAGCGCCCCGAGCTGGAGCTTCCCGGCCTCCACGTCGAACCCCTGGACCTCGAGTTCGACACGATCAACTTCGACCTCCAGCTGACCCTGCGGGAGAACGTCGACGCCGACGGTCGTCCCGCGGGGATCAGCGCGGCGCTGGGATACGCCACCGACATCTTCGACGAGGACACGGTGGCCGCGTTCGCCGAGCGCCTGGTCCGGATCCTGGGCGCCGTCACCGACTCGCCGGACGCCCCGGTCGGCGACGTCGACGTCCTCGGCGCCGGCGAGCGGGCCGCCCTGACGCCGGTGAGCGGGGGCCCCGGCGTGCCGGTGCGGACGCTGCCGCAGTTGCTGACGGCCGCCGCCGCGGACCCGGATGCCGCGGCACTGGTCTTCGACGGACACCGGGTGTCCTACCGGGACCTCGACGAGCGGTCGGACCGGCTCGCCCGGCTCCTGATCGGGCGCGGCATCGGACCGGAACAGGTGGTGGCGCTGGCATTGCCGCGGTCCGTCGAATCCGTTCTCGCCGTCTGGTCCGTGGCCAAGACCGGGGCCGCGTTCCTGCCGGTCGACCCGAACCATCCGGCCGAGCGCATCGAGTACATGCTCGGCGATTCGGGCGCCGTCGCCGGTCTCACCACGGCCGCGGTGCGGTCCGCCCTGCCCGCGTCGATCCCGTGGCTGGATCTCGGTGACCCCGGAACCGACGCCGAGCTGTCGTTGTTCCCGGCGACGGCGGTGACCGACACCGACCGCTCGTCCGCAGTGCACGTCGACCACCCCGCGTACGTGATCTACACATCGGGGTCGACCGGCACACCGAAGGGTGTGGTGACCACCCACCGCGGGCTGGCGAATTTCGCTGCGACGGAGCAGGACACGTTCGGGACCGCCGCGGGGTCCCGGACCCTGCACTTCGCGTCGCCGAGCTTCGACGCCTCGGTGCTCGAACTGATGCTGGCGGCCGGGCCCGGCGCGACGATGGTGATCGCGTCCCCGTCGGTTTACGGCGGCGACGACCTGGCGGACCTGCTGCGGCGCGAGCGGATCACGCACTGCTTCGTCACGCCTGCGGCGCTCGCCTCGGTCGATCCCGCCGGTCTCGAGAGCGTGCGGTGCGTGGTGACCGGCGGCGAGGCCTGCCCGCCGGAACTGGTGGCACGCTGGGCACCGGGCCGGACCATGTTCGACGCGTACGGTCCGACCGAGGCGACGGTCGTCTCGAGTATCAGCGCCCCGCTGGCGCCGGGCGAACCGGTCACGATCGGCGCGCCGACGCTCGGGTTCACCGAGACCGTCCTCGATCAGCGGTTGCACCCGGTACCGGCA
>NZ_JBHUSF010000292.1:0-11910 GCF_042673295.1 Rhodococcus sp. NPDC057014 | reverse complement strand
GTCTCCGAAGCGGAGTTTGACTCCCTGTAACCAGTCAGGAGCGTTGTGGCCCTCGCCAATTGGCGAGGGCCTGCCGATCGCGCTGGAACAGATCGACAAGGCCACACCCGCAGCCGCGGGATCGTCGAAACAGCAGCAGCGCCTTCACCGCAGTGCCGGGATAGGCGTGGCCGCACTCGATACGGCGCAGTCGCATCCGAGGTCGGCGTGAGACGAAATATGTGGGTGCCTTCCGATAGATTCCGACACGGACCGGCTTTTGTGGTCGGGGAGGGGAGAGAAGAATGCTGACCTTTGTGTATCTCGCACCCGGGGACGGTATCGGGGCGACCGATACTCCTCGAACTCGGAAAGCGACGGTGAGTAGAGCATGACCACCGAGAGGCCAACCACCGAAAGGCCAACCACTGAAAGGCCTGAGGTGCACTGGGACACCGTTGTTCTCCACGAGTCCGAGCCGCGACGCGCGCACCTGGCCCATGCTGTGGGGTCCGCACTCGGGGTGGTCACCGCGATCGGGACGTTCTCGGCGATGGTCACCACGCTGGCACTGGTGGTCGGGGGAGTGGCAGCGGCCCTTCTTCATGTCGTGTGGGGGACCGCCGACCCGCTGCGGTCGGAGAAGGTGGTCGCCGACTTCCTCGACGTCTCACCGGAGGCCGGGACGACGCTGCTGGTGACGCTTCTGCTGACCGGTGGGGCGATCGGTGGACTGCACCTTCTTACCCGCCACGTCCGCAAACATCAGCCGGCCCGGATCGCCGGCGCACAACTGCAGCAGGTCCCGAACGAGTTGCGGCAGCTGATGAGTGACGCCGTCCTCGCCGTCGAGCAGATCAAGGGCTCCCGTGCGTTCCGGGACGGGCTGTTTACCGATCTGGACCTGCGGGCTGCCATGTGGGACCTCGGGACCCGGGTTCAGGCTGCCGCCGAGTTGCAGGAGGCGGTCACCGCGGCCGCTCACACCGACCCGGGGATTCTCACCCCTGATGATCATCAGGCCTACACCCGGGCGCGCACCCAGATCGAGGACGCCGCGGCGGCGCTGTGCCACGCTGCGGACACCGTGGCCGACCTGGACACCGAACTCGCCGCCGCCGAGGACACAGTCCGGGCCGAGGATGAACGCTGCCGCCGACTTGAGGAATCCTCCGCCCACGTCGACCGCCTGACCCACGCCCACACCGCCCTCGCGGCGACGACTGTGTCACCCGCGGCCGCGGTCACCGACGTCACCGAGGCAATCAGTACCCGAGCCCACGCATACCGGAATCTGCCGCGGCCGTGACCGCGACAAATCCGGCCGCGTGTCGGTGCGCCCGGGTACGCAGCCGACGCTGCAGCCGAGAAATGCGATCCCCGTCTGCACGGGGGATCGCGGGGGCACCCCACGCGATCGAAGAATGAAGTGAAAGTAAGGAGAGGAATAGATATTCATTGCCGAAAGCTGTCACCTCCCCGAGCACCGTGACCGCATCACCGTCGTGCCCGGATACCGACACGACGAGGCTGGTTCGCAGTATGCGGCCGTGGAGTTCGTCGACGATACCGCCGGGGTGCTCGAAGTGCTCGACATCTTCCTGTCCGCCCCGGAAGCGGTCGCTGTCACGGCCTGAGGTGCGTCGGCGCCGATGTGCACGACCAGGTAGGACCACTGCGCCGACCAGTCACCGGGGTCGGTCAGGGGCCGGGTTTCGTAGCGCGCGAAGTCGCCGCGGACACCGGTGACGCACAGTGTGAACCGCAGCGCCAGCCCGGATGCGAACGCGGTCGCCGCGGACAATTCGAGGGCGAGGTCCTTCTCTGCCGCGATCGGCATGCCCGTGTGCACGACGATCCCTCCGGTGGTGGGCGGCGCGAGGGCCGGCCAACGATGGCGGCGCATGCTTCATCGTCGCATCACCCGACCCCGCGGTGCCTGTGAATTTCCTGAGAGTCACTCCCCAGGAGAATGATTCGACCACGAGACGGGGCATCCAGGTAGGAGATCCGGGGTGTGAACCCGCGCCGGACGTGCGATGTCGCCGAGACCGGCATGCGGGAAGTCGTCAGAGGGCGGCGATGGTCAGGTCGGCGATGCCGGCGGCCGCGACGAGCGCGAGCAGGGCCGGCGCGAGCGATCCGGGGAACGGCGCACACCAGTGGTCCGCAGCGTCAGGGCGACGGTTACGGCGATACCCGCTTCCCGGGACCCGGGCAGCGCCGCCGAGTTCGGCATCCCGTCGTCGGTGCGGCTGGTGTGGAAGGAGGTGGTGGGGTGGGCAGATGTGGGCCGGGAACGGCGGTCACGGGCGGTGCGGATCCGTGTCGAAGACCGAAGACCGAAGACCGAAGACCGAGGATCGAGGGTTGAGGGGTTGGGGTGACGGCTGTGCGGCAGTGCGTCGGTCACAGGTGCTCCAGGACGGGAAACAGCGCGATCGCGGACACGATGATCCCCGCGACTCCGGTGACGACACCGAGCAACGCCCGCAGCGAGGCGGGCTCATCCTCCGCCGCACCGGACCGGGATGCGGCGATCGCGCCGCACACCACGGCGCTCACACCCAGGACGAACCCGAGTCCGGACACCCAGAACGACACGAGGGACACCACCCCGAGGGCGAACGACGCCGACGGCAACCGTGATCTTCTGCGCGGCGGCCGGGGTCGGGCACACGCAGAGGAACTCCCGTCGCTGGTGGCACCTGATTCGGGTGGCGTCGCGGCGGTCATGATCCTCCTTCGGGGTGGCTCGGGTGGTCCGGTCGTCGATGCCGCGAGCGAGGGCACCAGCACCTGCGCTGTACCTGGACCGGCGACTGTGCCTGGGGCCCTGGCGGTTTCTCGCGCTGGTAGTGGGTACCAAAGACTGGCTCGGTGCCTTCCCTGCCCCGGAGAGCACGTGAGGCATGTTTTTATTCGGGCAGTCCGATCTCGCGAGCGACTCGGTCGATGATCGGGTCGTCGTCGGCCGCGTCTGTCACCTGCCGGTGGAATTCTTGGAGGCGTTCGTGACGCTGTGTTGGCTCACCGCTGTCGGCTGGGGGCGCGAAGTCCGGATTGGTCGGGTTGATCATCAGTTCCAACTGGGTGAGTACCTTCTGCTTCTTCGTTTGCGCTCACAGCTGACCTCCCTGTCCGGTGGATCCGAGGGTACCGGCGATGCCACCACGGGAGGGGTGTCGACGGGTTGGGCGAGGGGGCGGGATGTTCCGTGGGCGACCAACGGTGTGCCCGAGTGCTGATCTCGGAAGTGTGGGGCCGTCGTTCGGCCGCACCACACTATCGGTTCCGCCGCGCCCGGGCCACAGTCCGCAGGCCTGGCTGGGTTTGGGGGCACCTGACCGGCTTCTGCGGAGAGATGAGCACGCTTTGTCGTGCCGCTCCGTGACATGTCTCGTCCCGCCGAGCCGGACGAGGGGATGTTTCTCGCGCCCCGCACCGGGGTCGATGACGCTGCGGCGCTTCTACGCTGGGAGGACCACGACCAGCGGCGGGAGAGGGATCATGAGTTACGAAGCGATCTACGACGGGGTCCGGTATCCGCTCGCCGATGCGGCCACCGCCCACGGCCTCGAGGACGCCATCCGGGGCCTGTTCGACAACGGCAACGGCGGTTTCGTCGGTTTCGTCAGCCAGAACTCGACGGTGCGCCTGTTGATGACGCCGGCGACGCCGGTCGCGATTCGGGGCAGCGACGAGCCGAACCCGAGCGTCGTCTACCGCTGGTAGCCCCGCCCACAGCCCGGCACCAACCGGCCCCATCCGAGAGACGGTGCTCGCCATGTCGACGGCCAGAGCACCAGCTGAGAGTGAATCGTCAACGGTGAGGCGGCTGGTCCCTCCCGCCCTCGGGGCACGCGGGATCGCGATGGTCGGCGGCGCCGGCCGGGTCGGCGCCAGAAGTCGTCTCCCATGAACGGTTTTCGTACCGGCTGGTCTGCGTGATGGGGCCCGGGCCTGGGCACCCTCTTGTATGGGATCGAACGCAGGCAACCCCACCAGCTCGCCGGCCGCGGCTCTCGGCGGTCGACTGTTGCAGTTGGTCGGTGACCGGGATGCCGCCCAGTTCTCGGGCGAAATCTCCCGGGTGTGCGCGGAGATGCACCCGACCGGGGGCCGGCCGGTGTACGGTGATGTGCTCGCCTGGGTCGTCGACGCCGCCGTCGGCGTGATCATCGCGCGGCTGGGCGGCGCGGGTCCGGAGGAGACGGTGATCCTCGACGTCCGCTTCACCGATGGTCGACGGTACGTCGTCGGCGAGGCTATGCCGGTGTCGGAGCGGTGGGTGCTGGGGACGGTGTCGGCGTTCCTCGCCGAGGATGTGGTGGAGGGGGAGAAGTCCCTCACCGCCGCCGAACAATTCGACATCACCCTGCGCGCGGAAATCTTGGCCGACGCCCTGATCTGGCTGGACTTCGTCCTCGACGTCGACCTTCCCGACCCACCCGACCTGGCGGCCGCGTAGACGGCACATCCGGCCTCGGAAAGCGGTTCGAGCCGGGACATTCTCGCGCCGCGAAAGAGTGCCGGGCGAGATTCGCGGGTGTCATGGGTTAAGCCACCGGTTGGTCGGGTCTTGTGTGCCTCTCTCGTACGCGAAGCCCGTTGGTGTGCGGTGCGCAGCAGAGCAGCCGCCGCGGGGCGGAGGGGTCAGAAGTCCTCGTCGATGCAGGCGAGACGATCCCCGGCCATGCCGGCCTGCCCGGGGCCGGTCATGGTGCGTTGCGCGTGCAGCACCACCGACTTGGCCTCGTCGGCACGGAACTCCCAAGCGACGGTCGTCGATGCCTGCGCGGCACGATTTTGATCGGTCGTGACATCGAGCCAGGTCTCGTTCTGCGGGGGGCGAAGTACGCCGCCGTCGGTCGGCCCGTGGCCGACAAAGGCCGGATTGCTGATCCGGGCGCTGCAGGACGGGCTGGTATCGCTCTGCGAGCTCTGACTCCGGCGGTTCCCCTGCGCAGGCCAATGCCGGGCGTGACTGCCGAGGTATCGATGCGTTGTCGCTTCAGGGCGTCTCGGGTCGCCGGGGTGAGGTCCGGTCGCTGAGCCGGGCTGCCCGGGCGTTCTCGTGGGCGATGATGGCTTCCTGCCAGTCATGCTCGGTCAGATCGCCGCCGTCACGGGTGGGTGGCGGTGGCACGCCGAGTTGCGCGGCGATCTGCGCCCACGACCTTCCCGATTTGAGGGCCTCGATCACCGCCCGGGCGAGGAGTTCGTCGCCGTGGCCGCCGCCGACGACGACATCGGCGTGGTCAGCAGTGTGGTCAGCATCCACGGGAACACCACCCGGCCTGGCTCACTCGGGGACCGCGGAGTGGGGTGTGCATCGGTCCGACTGTATCTGTCGCACCGCAATGGGGGAGACGTGACTCGTGGGTCGGTGTAACGATGGGGTATGAGCTCTGAGGAGGGCCGGACTGCCGGTGGGGGGTGGTGGGTTCGAGCACCGGTTGCGGGCCGAGATCGAACAGATCGCCCGGGATCTGCGGGCCGACACGCCAGCATTCAGGGCACCCTGGAGGTGATCACCAAAGCCGCGCGGGATGTGGTTCCCGGTGCCGAGGATGCCGGCATCACTCTGGTCACCCGCGGACGGGGGTTTCAGTCGCGGGCGGCGACGTCGGAGTTGCCGACGCTGATCGACGAACTTCAGCACCGGCTGGGGGACGGGCCGTGTGTGCAGGCGATCTGGCAGCACGAAACCGTTCTGGTCGCGGACATGGCCACCGAGGGGCGCTGGCCGTTGTTCGCGCCGGAGGCGGCCCGGATCGGGGCGCGGTCGATGCTGGCGTTCCAGCTCTACACCACCGAGAACACGATGGGGGCGTTGAACCTGCACTCGAGCCAGCCGGGCGCGTTCGATGACGACGCGGTCAGAATCGGCGGCACTCTGGCCACGCACGCGGCGATCGCGCTGATCGCCTCGCAGCGGGAGGAGCAATTCCGTGATGCCCTGGCGTCTCGGGACATCATCGGTCAGGCCAAGGGCATCCTGATGCACCGGTTTTCGATCGACGCCGACAGGCGTTCGCGATCCTGACCCGACGGTCCCAGCACACCAACATTCCGCTCAACGAGATCGCCCTGAACCTGATCGAACACGGACCCGACAAACCCTCGCCGTGACCGTGCAGGACAGGCCGGGCAGCTGAGGCCTGCGGTACCGGTTGGGGTGGGCGGGTCGCCGGGCCCCGCGCGGGCCGGTGATTCCGTAGGTTGCGGCCCGCGCGCGGCGTTCGGCCCCTACAAAGGGGGCCGAGAGGGGACGCGGTCCCGATCTAAGGGGTCTGGCCGCGGCTCCGCATCCCGGATACGGCACCTTCCGGCACCAAATCCCCGCACCGGGTCCGGTCGCTTCGCGAGTGCTCCTGGGGGCCAGCGAAGAGGTCAGGTCGGTGCCTGACCGGTCGGGAGCGCGCGGGAGCGTCAGGGCTGCCCCGATCGTCCGGGGCGCTGGTGGGCGGTGAGCAGCAAGTGGTCAAATCGGGTGCGCAGGGCGGTGTCGGGTTCGAGATCGCCGAATGCGGCGACGAGCCGTTCGGCGAGGGTGCGGAGCCGGGTGTTGGTTTCTTGGGAGCGCCAGGTGAGGATGTCGAAGGCGCGGTCGGCGGTGATGCCGTAGACCAGCATCAGCGCCCCCTTGGCCTGTTCGATCACCGCCCGGGATTGTTCGAGGGCGGCGACGGTTTCGTCGACGGAGTCTTTGACGTCGTTGCGGTGTGAGTCGGTGATGTCGATGTAGAAACCGGTCGTGCCGATCACGGCGCCGGTGTCGTCGTGCATGCGGTCGCCGACGACCACAACCTGGTGGATTTTGCCGGTGGTGTCGATGATGCGGTGCTTGCTGCTGAAGGGTTCGGCGTCGTTGATCATCCGGTCCAGGACCCGGGCGACGTGCGGGTGGTCCTCGGGGTGTTTGTGGGAGAGCAGCAATTCGGTGGTCGGAGTGACCTCGCCGGGACGGTAGCCGTGCATCTGGGCGACCGCGTCGGACCATTCCCACCGCTGCCCGTCCAGGAAGAACCGGAAACTGCCCACTCGCTGCGGCTCGCCGCCACCGAACACCTGCTCTGACTCCACGCCTATTTTCTAGCAAATCGGTAACCGGCAAGTTGCACGGACTTCGTCCGTGATCAGGTTCGTGGTCTGACGGTGTGATGTGTGTGGGAACTGCGGTCTCAGTAATGTTTCGGCAACACACCGGAACCTCCTCGAAAGGCGTTCGCCGACACCGGCAACCTCACCGTCGATCCGCCATCCGACTAAACCGCGGGAGGGGGCGACCAGGCGTGCAACGTAGGACGCGAGTACCCCATCCCCAGGTGCGCAAGCAGCGTCAGCAGTCCGCCCTCGACCTCCGGCCGCATGAGCGGGGGGTCAGGTCAGGTCCTCGGTCGGGGCGGTCGCCGCATTGGCTTTGATCGACGCAATCCCGTTCTGGGCCGCCGCCTTCGAGGTGTAGCCCTGACTGGCCGCGATGATCTCGCCGTTCGCCGCCTTGAGGTGAAACCGGAACTGGCCGGCGGTGTCCTTGAACAGCTCGAACTTCGCAGTCATCGCCCCTCCTCGGGATGAATCCACGGCGGTCGCCGACAACGCTCACCGTAAGCCGACCGGCCAGCCGGTGGCACCGGAACCGGACGATTACCTGCGGCTCTCGAGTGTCTGTCCGGCGCCTGCACCTCGAGGTCGACTCCGCCCTCGTGGGCTCACACTCACTCGCTCTCCGCACGGCGCCGAGGTCGTCAGCGGTGGTCACCGGTGGGGCGGAACAGGGTGGTGCGGTGGCCGCTGAGCGAGGCGATGTCGATGAGGAGATAACAATCGCCGGCCGATTTACTCCACGGGGAACCGGTGGGATCGTCGAACCCGCCGAGACCGTCCGTGCCGGCGAACAGTCGGGCGCGGCCGATCGCGAGCACGGACCAGCCCGTGCGCGTCGACGCGGCGATGTTTCCGGTTTCGAAGGCGAGGACGGTGCCCTCGAAGCGGGTGAACCACGGATTGTCTCCGGTCGGGATGACGATCTGCCCGTCCGGGCAGGCGAAGGTCACCGGCCGCACCGCCGGCAGGGCGTTCTCGGTGTAGAGCAGCCGCCCGACGGGGACCGACCGCAGGAAATCCAGGCACTCCCGTGTGGTGAGAGGCCCGTCCGTGGCGGTGTTCGCCGCCGTCGGTCCTGGGCGAGGGTCCATCACGTCCCAGTTCGGTTGCCGCAAAGTGCTCTGTCGACACCTTCAGCATCTCCCGACAGCAACCACCCTCAATAGGGGACAACGTCACTCGCCCCACCGCATCGACGGCCCGCCCGGACCTCCTCCACGCGGGGTGCTCGGACTCGACTCGACGACGGGTGCGTGGCCACCGCGATGGCGGTCTTCGTCGGACCCGCCGTTTCCGACTCGTCCGCCGGGGCACTCGGCCACCAGGTGCTGGGCACCAGCTCCGGGAAGGTCGTCGATCGCAGATCGGTCCCGGGGAACGACACGCGGAGGCAACGGAATGAGTATGCGGGTATGTGACACCATCGACCACGACGAGATCCGCCGGTGGATCCAACTGCACCGCGGCGCCCCGGCCCGGGTCCCGGACACGAGCGCGGTCTGCTCGGCGCAGGTGCTGCTCGTCGACTTCCTCGGGGCCCGGTCGGGTCACTATTTCGAGCACATCTCGTGGGAGGAATGGTTCGCCTGGTTCGACGATCACCACCTGTGTTTCCGCTGCCCCGACGATCCGGAAAGCCTGGCGTTTCACCTTTTTCCGCGCGGAGCGACCCCGTCGACCGTCCATGCGGCCAACCTGAGTCCCTAGCCGCAATGTGGGTGCCATCGCACCGGGCTCACCCACAATCCGGTCGTGGGTGGACCTCGCGGGAGCGGGGTATGGAGGGGAACGACAGGGATGCGGATCGGTCCGCTCGGTCGGGTCGGAAACCGCCGGGGGGCGCACTTGTCGGTTGCTCGGCGGTGGGCGGGCGGTGTGCCCGGGGTTCGCCGCGCCGCGTGCGAAGGATGACAGGTAACGGCGGCGGCCGCGGGCGAACCCCGTCAACGGCATGCGTTCGTCTGATTCATCACCCCTTTGCGCGTCGTCACGTATGAGATGTGGTCCCGGCACTGGTCTTTCCGACTCTCGGTGGGGAGCGCTGCGTGGCCCGGATCGCCGCGGTCGGGGGCTCCGAGATCGTCCACGCCGTCGAGGCGGGAGCCGATGGGCGGCGCGGGCCGGCCGGTGCGGTGGCCAACCGTGCGAGCAGGACCACGGCCTGCGGCGTGAGCGCGTCGGCGAGGATGGGGTCCGAATCGGCTGCGAGCAGCGTGTAGTCGAGCTCGTGCCAGGGCCACACCACCGCAGATTCGGTGCGCTCCAGGATCCAGGTGGCATTGACCTCGGTGACCGTGTTCGCCCCTGTCATGATGTTCACCCCCTACCCGGGCCTTGTCGGCCTCGGTCGACGTGTCACCTAATTTCCCTCTCGCCTCAGGTGTCGGCCGCGCCCCGGGCGGTGACCGCCTTCTTCTCGGAATGACCC
Organism: Rhodococcus sp. NPDC057014; assembly: GCF_042673295.1. Taxonomy (NCBI): domain Bacteria; kingdom Bacillati; phylum Actinomycetota; class Actinomycetes; order Mycobacteriales; family Nocardiaceae; genus Rhodococcus; species Rhodococcus sp. NPDC057014. The sequence goes on along the minus strand of NZ_JBHUSF010000292.1, from coordinate 2,390 downwards.
TTGCTGCTGATCTCGATCTTGCGGGGTTTGGCCTTCTCCGCGATCGGGATCGTCAACCGCAGCACCCCGGCGTCGTAGCTGGCTTCGATCCGGTCCGCGTCGAGGTTCTCCCCGAGGAACAGTTGTCGGCTGAACACCCCGCGCGGCCGCTCGGCAGCCACCATCTCCTGAGTCTCGTTCAGTGCGGGCCGTTCGGCGTGCACCGTCAGCGTGTCCTTCTCGACATCCAGATCCAGCGAGTCGGCGCTGACACCGGGCAGGTCGAACTCCACCACGAACCGGTCCTCCTCACGCCAGGCGTCCATCGGCATCACCGCCGGACGGGCCGTCGTGCCGAGGATCTGCTGCGTCAGACGGTCGAGGTCGCGGAACGGATCCGTCCGCATCAACATCATGTCCACCTCCTGAAACCCTTTCCATTCCACCAGGTAAACTCCAGCAGATGCTGTAGGTTTGGTATAGCATCTGTCGTAGAATGTGACAAGAGGCTGGGCGAGAAAATTCTTGATCGGAGCCGGTGGTGTCCCCAGGATCCGAACGGTATGACCCCGAATCGCCATCGCTGCGAGGGGTGTACGGCATCTCGGTGGCCGCCGAGCTGTCCGGGTTCGGGATCGCGGCGCTGCGGTTGTACGAGGACTACGGGCTGCTCACCCCGGGGCGCACCAGCGGTGGTACCCGCCGCTACAGCGACTACGACCTGGCGCGGCTGCGGCGGATCGCCGAACTCATCGACGCCGGTGTCAACCTGGTCGGCGTCGGCCGGGTCCTCGACCTCGAGACCCGCACCGACGAACTCGAACGCGACAACCGCCGCCTGGAAGCGGACAACGCGCAACTACGCGCCGAGCAGGATCCCGAGACAATCACCGATCACCCGGGCCCCACCCGTACCCCCGACGACGACGCCGTGCGGGACCGGCCGCCCCGCAGGTGACGCCCACGGCCCGCACAGACCCGACGGGATCGGCCCCCGGGCAGCATCCCCGCCTGCGGGACGCCCCGGTGATCGTGCCTGGATGACCTACTCGTCGTCGGTGTCGAGTTCGACGCAGTTCCACGTCACGGTCCGGTCCGGTGGTACGTGGCCGCGTTCGGTGAAGGTGGGCGGTCGCGACGGGGTGACCGAGTAGCCGCCGTGTGGGTTCGGGGTGCGGGTTGCCTCGCGCGTGATGACGGCGCGGCGAAGAACGCGCCCCCGCGTCGTCGGCACGGTGGGGTGAAACAGGTGCAGGTGGCGGTCGTAGATCAGGCAGCCCGAGATCGCGGTGGGACCCTCGGGTTCTTTCCAGTCCGCGAGCAGGGCGGATACGTGGTCGTTGTTGCGGGCTACCCAGTCGTATTCGCCGGGGCGGTGGGCGGCGACGCGCTCGACGTGCACGGGGACGTCCCAGCTCACCACTTCCGCCGGCAGCATCTCCGGTCGACACCAGGTCGTCGCGGCTTCGATTCGGTCTCCTATGCGCAGACGCTCGTGTCCGGGTTCGGGGTCGACCAACATCCAGATCCTCACGCCCCTCATCATGAACCGTGTGCGCCCGTTCCGTGGTGCCTGCGGTCCGAGCCGCCCCGTGCCGGCGGAGGAACCAAAGGGTGTCTGCCTCTTCGGTCGCGATCATCAGCTCCGGCACGGTGCGGTAGGTGAGGATTCACAGGGTTCGGCGGTGATCGCCCCGATGGCCTCGCCCCTCGGGGCCGCCCAGCCGCGGATGTGGTCGTAGAACGTGGGGGCGCCGCCGTCGCAGCGGTCGGTCAGCAGGCCTGCGCGGCGGCGGCCAGCTGGGGGTGCAGCGGATGCACGATGTCTGCGATGGGCAGCGGGCGCCGACTCGCGAACCTTCAGAACCAGTGACGGCGGCCGCCGACGGCGCGGCCGGTGGCGCCGAGCAACGCGAGGATGACTCCGATGACCAACAGGATGATCCCAATGGTCCAGAGGATCGAGATGCCCGCTACGAATCCGATCACGAGCAGAATCAGTCCGAGAATGATCACGATGAACCTCGTCCCGGCGCGGCGCGCGCCCTTCATCCGGGGGTTACCCGGTCGTCCTAGTCGGAAAACAGTATGGTCGCCAGCGGGATACGCCGGGTCGGCCGCGAGGTGGCACCCATGCCCCGGTAGGTCTCACTCCTGGTTTGTGCTGGTCCCTGTAAGAAGCGCACCATTCTCGTCCTGCGGGTGCCGGACTCGCGCTGGCCGAATCCGGAGCTCTGAACGAGGAGGGGCCGGTTGGGCGATTAGCGGTTGTAGGCGACCAGGGTGGTCCACATCGTCTGCACCGGGGTGTCGTGCTGGTCGAGCATGATCGTCTTGGTGACCATGATGTCGTTGCCGGCGGCGTGGCGGAACGAGTCGAGGAAGACGTCGCAGATCAGGCGGTCGCCCAC